>CBDUAB010000119.1:0-7626 GCA_965365045.1 uncultured Planctomycetales bacterium | reverse complement strand
CAGGGCATGGCGGCAGAATCTGTACGACCGGATCGAGAAGAACTAGTTGGCACTCTGGCGAATGCCTCAATAGAAATCGGCCGCACTCGAACCCTATCTGTCCTTGCCATTACGGCCGAGATGTCCGTCGGCAACGATCGCGGCTTGAGAGACGTCCGGTGCGGTTTTTGAGCGTTTTAAGCTCACCTCACCGGACTTCGGATGGTCGCGATGGCGATCGTGTGACGACGATCCAAGCAGACTTACCGAATCGTCACCGTAGCCTCGCATTACGACGATATGTTGCTGCGATATCTCGCTAACTAATGAGTCATTACCGGCACCCAACTTGATAGTCGCGTTTCTGCCCAAAACGCATGGCGAAAGAATCTCGACACGATCGTCTCCTTCTCCTGTGTTGGCGAAGAAACCGACGTTAATGGTGCCCGAAAGCACAAGCGAATCGTCACCCTCTCCGCTGTCCAAAAACAGACCGCGCCCGATCATTCCTGAAAAAACGAACGAATCATCACCAGCGCCCGTTGCCACCCTTGTGTGCTTACGAATTGTTACGCCGTCTGAAATCGTTATGTCGTCTCGCCCATCAGCACTGTCAACCGTCAAATGACCACCAATTGCGCCGTCAAGGATTTGGAAAGCATTGTCACCACCACCGAGGTTCACCACGACATTTTGCTGGAATGTATAGCCGCCCAAGTCGAGGGTCACCTGGTCGTCCGCATCACCTAATTCGACGTGCAGATCGCCCGTTACACCCTCCACGGTAAACACGAGCCGTCCATGATCCATTATTTGAAACGTGTCCTCTTGGATAGCAACAATCTGCACTTCTCCACCGGATAAACCACTAATGATCAGGTCATCTTCCACCAGCACGGCGGAAATGTCTGACATGGGCGTTTGGTCAACCACACTGAAGTTGTCAAAGCGAGTTATCGAGTTTTCCGTCCCCAAACCGACAGCACCGTCCGTGACCGATTCACTAAAGGTATGTGATGCTACGAGAGTATCCGCGTGATAGAGCGACACTTCCGATCCCTTCTCAACAACCACGCGAATGTCGTAGTCCGTAAATGGATCGAGGGGCGCGCTAATTAACACATCATCAACCCAACCCGCTGTCGTCCGATGCCCAATCGCCCATTCATCCCGGCCAACGAATCCGCCCGCATACTTAAAATCTGTTGGGCTATGATAGTCAAAGATTATCACTCCGTTGCTGAAACGACTGGAGGCACGCGGGTCCGAATTGAACGTAACCGCGATTTCCGCGTTGTCAGAAAGATCCTTTCCCAAGAGCAACGTGCTGATGCCATCACCGGACATTTCGGGCGAGACCTGATAAGCGCCATTGATCAGTAACCAGCTGCCGAGTTTAGGGTCCAGATGGTCGGCTACCATATCATCGAAACTTTCGGACAATGGAAGGTCGCCAATCGACGCATCGGTGTCGGAAAGCAAGGAGCGGACGCTAAGATCGTCAAATCGGCTAATGGCGTCTCTCGTGCCCAATCCAAGTTGGCCATCCGTCACAGAGCTGGAATAAGAACGTGTAAGCTGGGGACCTCCGTCGGCATACAACGTGACCAGCGAGTCATTGATGATAGTTACGCGTAAATCGTGGTCGGTTAGCGCTTCAATTGACGCATCGAGCCTTGCGTCGGTTATCCAGCCGCTCGCAGAACGATGGCCCATGATCCATTGATTGGCACCAACGTAGGCTCCGGCAAACTTGAAGTCAGTTGGCCCGTGGTAATCGAAAATAACAAAAGCGTTGCTCAAGTACTGCGATGAAACGTCATCCGCATTGAACGTAACCGTCAATTCCAAATTCTCAGGCAACGGTTGATCGCCAAGCAAGGTGCTGATGGCATCACTTCCTGGCGTCGCATGATAACGTCCATCGGTAACTTCCCAAGTTCCAGATTGAGGGTCATGTAGGTCAGCAACATCGTCGGAGTAGTCCTCGTCGATCAGTTGATGATCCGGCAACTCAGTGGCTTCCTGTGGCGAATCACTCACAACGTCCACTAAAGCACTCAACGGATTCGCGCTGTAGAATAGCCTGTCCTCCAAAGCACACATGTCGATTGTCGTACGTTGACTCGTTGTCTGATTACGCTCAGCCTGACAACGGTTGGCGCGAACCTTCACCGATCGCAACTCGGCATACGCGCGTCTTACGAAGACACCAAGCATCACGGACGCTCCTGGTTTCTAACACATCGCTGATCGAGGGCGAGATGGGATTTTGAAGAATATCTGACGAGTACAAGGGTCGAATCGATCTTTTCTGATTACCGACCGTTTAGCTAATCACATAATCAAGTGCCGGAAAGGCGAAAAGTCGCGACATGGTTAGCCAACAAAAAACATGGGTCACATTTGGTCTCCTGTCAAGTCAGGAGTGATCCATCCAGTCACATTTGCGACACAGATCCGTCAGCGAGAATTCGGTTATTCGTGTGCGATATCGTTGGCCAAGGCCACTGGTCGTTTTGGACGTTTTCTAACGGCAAATCGGAACATCCGATGTTCTGCCCAAATCCTACGCCTCTTCACCGCTCGTCGACATCCCCAGCTGACGCATTTTGCGATAAAGATTGGAACGTTGGAGCCCGAGCCGTTTAGCCGCTGCCGTCATGTTGCCGCAAGCGGCGCGGATTTGTTTTTCGATGTGGTGAATCTGGAAGTCGTGCGTGGCGTCCGCCAACGTCGCGTTCGTGATGCGGACATCCTCACGCGTTGGCGCGCGGTCCAGTAAGTGTGCGATGTCCGGTCCGTCGATCAATTCCGATTCAGCCAAAAACGCCAGCCGTTCCATCATGTTACGAAGCTCGCGCACATTGCCCGGCCAAAAGTATTCGCTCAAATGTCGCTCAGCCGACTTAGTCAAATCCAATTTGTGACGACCGGCTTGCCGGCGGTAAGTCGCGAGGAAATGGCGAGCTAGTGGAACGATGTCTTCGGCCCGTTCCCGCAGCGGCGGAATTTCGAGCATCACAACGTTGAGTCGGTAGAAAAGGTCTTCGCGGAATTGTTGTTCGCGTACCATACCAGCAATGTCACGGTTCGTTGCCGCGACGACCCGCGCGTTTGTTGTGATGGGTTCCCAACCACCGACGCGAACAACGACGTGATCTTCGATCACTCGCAACAGTTTTGCTTGACCACTGAGATTCAGCTCGGCAATTTCGTCCAAGAAGATCGTACCGTTGGCGGCAAGTTCAAATTTCCCGGCGCGGGCGTCGCGAGCATCCGTGAACGCGCCGGCCTCGTGACCAAATAGCTCGCTTTCCAATAATGATTGAGCGAGGGCTGCGCAGTTGACAGCCAAAAACGGTTCCCCACGGCGGGGACTCGAATGATGGATCATCCGGCTGGCCACTTCCTTGCCGGAACCGTTTTCGCCCAACAAGAGGACGGGCAAGTCCGTTTTCGCTACGCGCCGGATTGCTTCACGCAATGCGCCGATCGGCGCACTGTCACCAATCAACGTCGGGCCAGTGTCAGAATTAACGGCGCTGATTATACCGGCCGATGGCTCTGCACCGTCCGTTGCGGTGGCGGCGGTATAACAGTGGTTCGCCAGCAGAATAATGGGACCCACGGCTATGGTTAATTCGGCCAGCACTGCGACGGTTTCGGCGGTTGCAGGTTGGGCCGTGTCGAAAGAAAGCAGACACGTACTTTGCCACGACGGGGACAATGGAGCGACTACCCAATTGCCCGCCTGTTGAATGGATTCCTCGGCCGCGCTCGACGCCAATAGACGTTCCGGGGCGAGGGATTCCGTACCCGCCACAGCTGTCAGTTCCCAGTTACCAGAGGTGCTTTCCACCAATCCAACGTGCGGAAAACCGAATTCCTGTTGGATGATCTTCAGCAACTCGGTGAGAGGTTGCCGCGTTTCCACATTGCCTAAGCCGTTGCATGCAGCACGCGCGACATTGGATGTCAATCGTAATAATCGATCAGCTAGGCTATGCGTGTCGACATCCATGATGATTCATCATACTTGAACTTGGCAAACCAATGATCCCCGCCGAAGATCCAAACCACTGGTTTCAAAACAAGAAACACTGTCAAATGGTAAGTGCCAATCCAATCATAGGAGTTTGAGGAATAATCCACAAACGATGATGCGTGGCTGGCTTAATGATGGGACACTAAGACGAAACGACCGCATGAAAGGCTGAATGCAGGGTGAAATATGGGAGTTTTTGACGGCAAGAAAGGGTTGATTCTGGGAGTCGCCAACGACCGTTCGATAGCTTGGGCAATAGCCAAGCAGGTTATGGATGAAGGTGGGCTGTGCGGTTTTTCGCATCTACCCGATCGCCCCGACGATGAACGCAAAAAGAATCGGCGCCGCGTTGAGAAGTGCGTGGCGGGCTGTGACAATGCCGGTTTTCTCGCGCCGCTCGATGTCCGCAACGATGATCAGATTGCAGATTTCATGGCGAAAGCCAAGGAGGAATTCGGCACGCTTGATTTTCTATTGCATTCGATCGCCTTCGCCGACCGCAACGACCTGTTGCACGACACGATTGAAACCAGCCGTGAAGGATTCAAGATGGCGATGGATATCAGCGCGTACAGCTTGATGGCGGTTACCAATGCCGCCAAGGAAATCCTCAATCCTGGTGCGTCCGTGGTCACGATGACCTATCTGGGTGGTGAAAAGTGTGTTCCGGGATACAACGTAATGGGCATTTGCAAAGCCGCGCTGGACGCATGTGTCCGCTATATGGCATATGACCTGGGTCCCCGAGGCATCCGCGTCAACGCAATTAGCGCGGGTCCTCTCAAGACGCTGGCCAGTTCCGCCGTCGGCGCCGGTGAAATGTTGCAATTGTATCAGCTTATGGCGCCGCTTGGTCGCAACATTACTCACGGTGAAGTGGGCAAAACCGGCGCTTTTATGTTGTCATCCATGTCCGATGGGATCACCGGAGAGATTCTACATATTGACGGCGGATTCAATATGATGGGCACGCCCGGTCGGTTGCTCGAGAAAGTGCAAGAAGCGCAAAAGCAGGCGACGTAGTTTCTCACACGACGGGCGTTTTCCAAGGAAATCCAGATTCAATCGATTAGGTGGCAACAAAGTTCAGTAAAGGCATGTCAAACGCGGATTCTCATTGGCCAGCGGAGACGCGCAAAGCTACCGAAATAGCGATCGCGGTCGTTGAAGATCATGACCGTTTCCTCGTTGGCAGACGACCGAACGGTGTGCTACTGGCAGGCTTTTGGGAATTTCCAGGCGGTAAGGTGCACGAAGGAGAGACAAACGATCTCGCAGCTGCGCGAGAATGTCGCGAAGAGACGGGCCAACGGGTCCGCGTGATAGGCAAGCTAGTGGATCTGCGGCATGACTACGAATGCGGTACCCTGCATTTGTATTTTTTTGATTGTCGGTTGGAACGACGGAGTGAACTGCTGGGTTCGTTTCGATGGGTGTCGCGAGCGGAACTAGCGCGGCTCGAGTTTCCACCAGCGAATCAACGCGTGCTCGACCTATTGTGCGGCAAATCTTAGCTTGACTACGACAGAGTGGCCGACTCGCTCCGCAAGTTGGCTACTGTTCGCGAAACGAGCGGGCCACATGGGTGTGCTAGCGGCACGATTTGCCAGATGGTTCTGTTCTGACAGCATGTTCGTCTATCAAATGGATTGCTTTAATTGCAGCAATGAAACAGGCCTAGCTCATTTGGCAAGTGTTCAGTAGTCTTTGCAAACTTTACAACAATTCAGGTTGGTTTTGGCATGACCTCGTGTTTGGCGATGCTGAGGTCGCTTGCTCGACAACCTGTGTATTGGGCGAATCTGCACTTTCCACGTAATTCTTTTCTTCTGCCTACTCGATTGGCGTGCGATTTGCCATTACGGATCTTTTGCAAACGACAACGGGTGAGACTAATTAGGTCCCAACACAACAACGCATGGATGCGTTGTCCCACATCATCTTTTGGAGGAATGGGAGAGCATGGAAGCTCGATTCTGTCGCGCCGCGCTCATAGCCGCGGTACTAAGTTCCTTGGGCGCAAGCCAACGGACCACAAATTTCATTGTTTCCGCACCGACTGCTCAGTTGGCCGCTGAAATCGCTCAAGCGGCGGAAGACTATCGGCGCGAGTTGGCAATCGAGTGGATTGGCCAAGAATTACCACGTTGGTTTCAGCCGTGCCCGATCACGGTAAATGTCGGACCGCACCTGGGTGCGGGTGGTGCGACGAGTTTCATGTTCGAGCAAGGTCGCCCGTTCGGCTGGCAAATGACAATTCAGGGCTCGCGCGAACGATTGTTGGATTCGGTACTTCCGCACGAAGTGACTCACACGATCTTTGCCTCCTATTTCGGCCGACCGCTGCCACGTTGGGCTGATGAAGGTGCTTGCACAACCGTCGAGCACGAGAGTGAACGTGCCAAGCAGCATCAGTTGCTTAATCAGTTTCTGACTACCAAACCGAGTCGAGGCATCCCCTTCAACCGAATGTTTGCCATGAAAGAATACCCGCCGGATATCATGCCTCTTTATTCACAAGGGTATTCCTTGGTGCGGTTCTTGCTCTTAAAAGGCGGTAAGCGGTCGTTCATCGAGTATCTTGCTGATGGCATGCGTCATGAAAACTGGGATGAAGTGACACGTCAACACTACGGCTACCGCGATCTTTCGGATTTACAGGTGACGTGGGTCGATTGGGTTCGCCAGGGAAGTCCCTCCGCACCGCAGCTGGCGGCCAGCGCCCAACATCAGGATGAACGCCTGGCACAAAACGACCCGAGTTTCGGAGCTCGATTGGTGCCTGTGCGCGCGACAGCAGGCCAATCGTTGAAGTCCATGACGCCGTTGGCCAATCGCACTAACAACATTCTGGTAGCAAGAGGACAAAATGCTATATCAAAGGGTAGCTGGTATGCGCGGCAACGGGACAGGGCCGGCAAACGGTCTGATCTCGTCGTAGCGACCGCAGTCCCGTCCGGTGATCCATTCCGAGGAAGGGTCGCGTCGTCGTCGCAACCATCCCATGTGTCGATAGGCATCTCCTCACGGTCTCTGTCACGTCCACAAGTCCCGCAACGGACATCGGAAACGGTGCTGGAGTGGGATCGTGCACAGGAGAACCATCTGCCACGTGGAAGCTTGCCGTTCGTGCCACGTGTCGACGTGCCGCTGAGTGCGGGCGGGACTGTTTGGCGCTAAGTAAAGAGAAAATGTGTCACGTAATAGAACACGGGGGCCGCAAAACAGATCGAATCAAAACGATCTAGTACGCCCACGTGCCCTTGCACGAGCGTACCGTAATCCTCGACGCCGCGGTCACGCTTGATCGCCGACATCGTCATGCTGCCCGCGAATCCCATTACGCCCAGCAGAGCCGACATCAATGCCGCTTGCAGCGGACTGAATGGCGTCACCCACCAGAGCGCCGTGCCAATAAGCGAGGCTGTTAACACGCCGCCGGTAAACCCCTCCCAAGTACGACTTAGATTGATTGCTGGGGCGATGGGCCGCTTGCCAATCCAATGATTCCAGACAAACTGAGATGCGTCACTTATCTGGACGATGAGGATAAAGAATAACAGCACGCCGGCATTGCCTCCTTCCCATTGCGTTCCGTT
>CBDUAB010000118.1:0-7666 GCA_965365045.1 uncultured Planctomycetales bacterium | reverse complement strand
CCGCGGCCTTACCAATCTGATCCAATCGGAAAACGACGTAATTCGCCGTCGCTACACCGCGTTGGTTGAGTAAGCGATAAGTAAGCGGTTTGTTGGCCGCGACGCGGAGTGTTACGTAGTCGTCCAGCGGCGTATCATTTTGCAGCACCCGTGTGCGAAAATCCGCGCGCCGGATTTCAATGATGTCGTCGCCAAGTGGCAGCATGTCCGCACCGAACTTGTCCGCCGCACGCCTCCAGATTTCTTCATAAAAACCCGATCGAATCTGTCGCGAAGCCAAGTAGCGGCGACTGTTGTGCCATAGTCCAACACGAAGCCGCTGTCTTAAGTGCAGTGCTCGGAGGACTCTACGGTTTTTCCAAAACGCGTTGAACACGATGTATCTCCCGGTCGTTACGTTAGGCTGCTCATTGTGCTTCTCTCGTCAAAAGATCGCCGTCGTCTCCTGGCGTCTCGGTGTAAGGATCGCCAATTAATGGGCAGCCACTATCATCCAAAAGGCGGTCAACCCATTCGCTGGAGAACTCGCCCCGTTGCACAGCCGCCAGATAAGCTGCTTGCGAATAGCGGAATTTGTTCAATCGCTGCAGCAGATCGTCCGCTATATCGTGCGGAATGACGACGATACCCGCCGCATCGGCCACCACGATATCGCCCGGATTGATGACAACTCCACCACATGAAATCGGATAGTTGATTTCACCCGGGCCACGATGCATCGGCCCGACCGCGGTCGTACCACGAGCGAAAACGGGAAAGTCCAAATCGAGAATGCCGGGTATATCCCGAACGAGACCGTCAACGATGAATCCGGCGATCCCACGGTGTTTAGCCTTGGTACAGACGATATCGCCGATTACCGCATTCGACGTTGAACCGTGAGCGTCGATGACCACGACGTCACCTGGTTGAGCAACGTCCAGCACTTTATGAACCATGAGATTGTCACCGGGAAACACCTTGACCGTACATGCTGGTCCACAGAGACGATGATGACTTTCTGTAAGGCAATGAATGTTCGCATCCACGGCATAAAGACGGTTCAAAAGGTCCGAAACATCGGGCGTTTCAAACTCGGACAGTTGCTCCCACTCAGGTTTGAATTGCAGCGGTACGTTCAAGCGTACGCGAAACCCTGGACCCGGATGCATTTCCGCCGATTTTGGTTTGTTAGCCATCGTAGAACCTTTCAGTTTTGATGTGAATGTCTTTAATGTGAATGTCGATCATTTGCTTTGATGCTTATCGTGGGCTCAAGTTGATCGTCCGCGGATGCCAGCCAGTCCAAAGCCTGCAGCAACGACGACTGAGAGCTATTTGTTTCGTTAGTAAATTCGGATGCGTCGCTGATTCGTTCGAAACAACGGCGGATTTCGTAGGCGAAACCAGGTCGGATACCAAGCAGCTCAATTGTCCGCTCCAACTCGTTCATTTCATCCGCTCGACGCTTGGCGTGACGACGAAGCGTAGGCAGCAGTCGGTCGGTTACATCCATCACGCCCGGATAGTATTCGTAACAGCGCTCGGTGAATTCACTGAGCAGGTCGGCTTCGCGAGCGGCAAGACAGAGCTCTAGAAAATGAGCAACGAGCCCTTTGTTGAGCCCGGCAAGTAACATTTTGAACGTCGCGGCGGAACCGGCCCGGCCATCAATTCGTCGCACGCGAACTGACTTGGGTAGTTGTGCCGCCACGTAGTCCGAGTCACTTCCGCTAACATAGATTACGGCGCCTTGGCTGAGGTTGCTCGCCAATCCGTGAACGGCGGCGTCCACGAATCCGTGCCCTGTGGCAACAATCGCCTTTTCCAAATCAACGACGGTTTCGGGACCCACGGAATTAAGATCGACGTAGACCGCTCGTTTGTCCCGTTTTGCGGCGCACGCCACATATTCTTTTGCAACTCGACCAGCGACAGAAGTCGGTACGACCGAAAAAACGATGTCCGCCGCTTGCACGACGTCTTCGATTGTTGGCAGGCACACGACCTGCGATTCTTCGCAGCGTCGACGTGTGCTTTCTGATCTGTTTTGCAAGGTCGTAACGACGTCTGCCTCGTCTGCCAGCAAAACCTTGGCGAGAGCCGTACCGAGCTCACCGAGATGCAGAATACCAAACGTCGGTCGTGATGGTCCGTTGTCAGTCATCGTTTCATTCGCTCACGGAGGCGTGTTGACAGTTGTTTGTCGCCTCTTGTAACGATCCAGTTGGGGTTAAGGGTAGGATTGAGAAAACCGCATGCATTCCGTAACGCTCGAGATTAAATTCCTGCAGAATCTTGCGACTTGGCAAGTCATACAGCGTGATTCGGGTCGGGCGTAAATAGTTCTTTCTGAAGTAGTTTAGACCTCCATGCAGCCAACCGAGGTTGGTACTTTCCAAGGTCTGACGCAGCCGCGTAAAACCGACAACAGCCACCTGTTCGTCGAGAAGACAGATGCCTCGACACCAACCTAGCGATCTGAAAAGATCGTGATTGAGATTGTAATCATCGAGAATCTGGCAGCGTCTTGGATCGGCCACGATGACGTGACCGTTGACGGTCGTGAAATACGCGCGCTCGTTGTACATGACGCCGTCGTGCGATCCGCAGTCAATTTCTTGAAATCTCTTGACGGTTCGCAAGGAAATTGTCCGCTCCGGCGTAGTCAAGCAGACGGCATCCCGCTGACGGCACCGCGTGACCCAAACGTCGTCGTCGACCATAAAGACAAAGTTAGGATGAGATTTGTGCGGTTTCGTGGAATTCACTTTGCGATAGTCGACCTCTGGTGAGAAACGAGACCAAAGTGGCCGGCCGAGAACATCCCATTGCCGAAGGACGTTGCCAGTGGGAGTCACTTCAACGACCATGTCGAGTCCCGTATTGGCAACGAGTAGGTTACCGTCTGGAGTTGGCACGACATGATGAATGTCGTTAAAGCACGGCAACGAAATATAGCCCACTTGTTCGAGGCTTGGTAAGCGGAACGTGAAGACTTCGGTTTCCGTGCAAACGTACAAATCATTACCAACAATTGTACCCGCCTTAAACAAAACGTTCGGACACGTATCAGCGCATACTTTCGACGGACTTTGATACTCGTGAAGCACACATCCCTCGCCCGACTCGATATCCAATTCCACAATCATGGCCTTTTGAAACGTGAAGGGTCGGGATGACGCGGTGTCCCCGGCACGTCGTTGCCCACCGGTGATTATGAACTTCGTCATGGCATTCCCATTAAACGTCAATCAGGTTTATCTGTTGCATGTCGTCGGAGCTGATATTGTCATGTCGTGTAATGTTTTCGAATGGCTGGCCAGACTTTTGCGACCATAACCGGAGCATGAGTCGTTCATAACCGTGCACCATTGTGTCAACTGACCAATGATTAATGACGCGCTGGCGGGCCGCCTGACCAAGCGCTGCTCGCGTGTCAGGGCTCCTTAGCAGTTCGACGGTTCTGAGTATCATTTCATCGTCGCCACCTGGCGGCACCAGGTAGCCGACGTTACCATCAATCACGATTTCGAGTAGGGAACCAACGTTGGTTGTGATAACGGGGATTCCACTAGACATCGCTTCGAGCACAGACACTGGACTCGCCTCGTTGTGCGACGTTAATAAAAATACGTCCAGCAACGAAAGTAGCTGGGGGACATCGGCCCGTGCTCCGGTGAAGTGAACGCAACGGGTGATTTCCAGCTCGTCCGCCAGGGCCTCAAGATGCTGTCGCCGCGGGCCATCGCCCACAACGAGAAAATGCGTGTTTGGTAACTGGCTGTGCACTTGGTGGGCGACGCGAAAGAACATCTCGTGGTTTTTCTCCGCGCCCAGTCTTGCCACGATACCGACGAGCTGACAGCCCGAGGGAATGCCCAGCGACTCGCGTAGCTCGTGACAAGCAGTTTGCGGACGATATCGGTGAACGTCGATCCCGTTGGGAATGACGTGGACCTTGTTGGTAGGTAGCTTTTCCTTTTCAACAAGATGTTTTCCGTGCGAAGCGGCCACGCCCACGAAGGCATCGTTGATCGGCGTCAGCAGTCGATTCAGCCTGCCAATCTCATCGGGCCATCCCGTAGTGTGCAACGCGGAAACGACGACGGGCACGCCCGCGCGCCAGGCCGCCAACCTACCCCAAAACATCTTGTCACCAGCACCGACGGTTATCACGATGTCGGCCTGTCGGTCCTGCAGCCGCTGCTTCATCCAACGCACGATCCGAACGTCCCATTTCCGTTGCATTCGATACTCGAAAATCGGTAGAGTTGACTGCAGACGCCGGCCGATCGGACCAAGAGTCTTGGTGCAACAGATCGCGACGGCGAAACGCCGCGGATCAAGCCGACATACTAAGTTTTCCAGCAGAGTCTCGGCGCCACCGTAGCCGAGCGTCGACACGCAAAACACGACCGACAATCGTCGGACTTCGGAGCGCGTCGTTTTATCACTGGTTTGAATCTTCATCGGTATCGACGTCGGACTTTCCTGGCGGGATTGTGGAAACTAGGCTTCGGCGCTTCGTAGCAACCGCATCAGCGTCTGCTTCATCTCGTTTTTCTCCACCGAACTGAAAGGCACTGGACTGACAACGGTAAGGACTAAAACAAGAACCAATAGGATTGCTGGCACCATGCCACCTATCAGGAGGGACAATGGTAGGAACGCAATACACATCGTCACAGGGCTCAGTGGCATACCGCGCAACCGGGCCAAACTTAACACGAGGAACAACAAGACGAAGGCCGAAGCACATGCCGCGGATGCTGCTCCATGCAGGCCAAATCGGCGTAGTAACAACAGGTTCATTACGACGTTGACTGCGATCGCGATGGCGACGGCCACATTCACCAGCGAAACCTTTTCATCGCAAAGCAGATAGATTCTGGCGACCGAAAACGTGCTTAGCGCCACGGCATATGCCAATGTCATCCCAAGTATCGCAATGCCGAGTTCGAACTTATCTCCAAATCCCCAACGAAACAGCACGGGTACCGTCACGAGACAGAAGACGGCGACTCCGAACGTTGCCAGTCCCACGACGCGAACAAACAAATCAACACGTTCACCTACATACGTGTTCTGGCCCATTTCCCAATCACGACTTAGATAGGGTAACAGTAGTACAGCAAACATGCCGGTGACAGATGACAATAACAGCGGAACGATGCGAGCAACGTGGTACTGGCCAACGATTTCGAGTGCGGAATCAAGTTCTGAAAAATGCACGAGCATGTAGCGATCGACCACCGTGAGCAGACCCCACAGGCCGTTGAGCACCCAAAGCGACAATGAAAATGGCGCAAGCTTGGACCAGATCGGTCCCGGGCAATCCGCCGCATCGTGCATCGCAAATCCTTGCCAAGTTCGCCACATGAAGTAGCCGCCGACGCCACAGCAGCCGACCAAAGCCAACAGTTGTGCCACCACAACGCTTGTGGATGAAGCCTGCCAGGTAACTACAAGCAGAATACAACCGACCGCGAACAAGACGCCATTAAGGAATTGGAGGAAAGATGAGATACGTTGTATTCGCATGGAGACAAAAACGCGCGTCACATAACCAAACAACACCATGGCGAACAACGTGATGGCCACCCACACAACCAGCGTCTCGTGCCCAGGTTGCCCAAAGATCAATCTGGAGAAACTTTGCCTATAGATCACGATCACTGTTGTTGCGGATAAACCAAGGCCTATTGTTGCCAGGAATGTTCCTCTTAGAAATCGCGACAGCAGTCCGCGCTTGCGAAAAAACTCGATATAACGACCGAGTGATCCCGGTATCCCCATAACCGTTAGCGGCATCGCGAACGTAAGGAATCCGAACGCCATATTCCACTGCCCGAGCGCTTCGGTTGTTAAGAGGCGGCACAGAATCAGGCTTCGCCCAAAGCCAATCGCCCGCTGTAAACCCGAAAACAGCAACAACGCGGCCGTCCCGCTGAGGATTGTGTCCGGCCGTACCGTGTTCGGCCGCTCCCAGCTTTCCGTGGGATCCGAACCGGGACCGCGGACAATATCGCTTTCGAGTTGATCTTTGACAGAAACTGTGTTCATGGTGGCGCTATGCGGTCGCGTCGTCCGTTGAGGATTTGCCTAAGGACACACGCAGAAAGTTCTCCTCTGCGTTGTCGTTGTATCGAACTGTGTTTTTGTGTCGAAGTGGGTCGCGGATCATCCAGTTTTTGATGCGGAACAATTCACCATCAACACCACGACGGTGGAGGTGAAAGGGATCGTCGCCGGCATAGTTGTAACCACCGTAATTCGAACACACGCCGGCATATCCTGCTTCGCGGGCGATGCGAAAAGCGGCGGGAGATAAGTTCGCATAATCGCCATACGGAAACGCGAGATAGCGCACCGGTTGGTCAATCGCGTCCTGCAAATCGTCACGGGCGACGACGATTTCGTCGTGCAATTCTGACTCGTCACGAATCGCACCCAAGTCGGCGTGTGTGCGTGTGTGTGCGCCAATTTCCACGCCTTGGCGCGCCAACTCGCGCAAGTCGGTGATCGAGTTCGGAGCGAAGCGATTACCCATCTGCAAATCATGTAAGAAGAATTCACCGTACATTACGGCAGCGACAGTTACGAAATAGGTGAAGGGAATGTTGTTCTCAAGCAAGAAGGGAATTGCCTCGCGGCAGTTAACTGCGTATCCGTCATCGAACGTCAAACAAGCACAAGGTCGTTGGATCCGTGGTGACACCATCCGCCGTTGGGCCTCAGAGATTGAGACAACATCGAAATGGGCTTGCATCCAGCGAATCGCGGCGAAAAAATCCGCCGTCGACGTCGTCCAGTCGTTTGCCCCGTCGTCGGCAATGCGATGAAATACCGGCACCACGACCGGCGCGCGACCGGCGGCACCGGCCCGGCTTGCCAGCCGTCGGCGATAACTGATCGTCGATACGTAATAGAGTCGCGCCAAGGTTCGTTTCCACGGGTTCATGAATCTGTCTGACAACTTTCCATCCGGATCATCGCGTCAACGATGGATTTAGGCTGTTGCCACCTGTTGCATGTATTGCTGGAGAATCCACTCGTATGTTTTGGCCATTCCGTCGCGAAGCCTGGTGTCCGGCTCCCAATCCAAGTACTTTTGAATCAGGCTGTTGTCGCTGTTGCGTCCGTTAACACCCTTTGGCGCGTCCAGCTTGTAGCGGCGGTCGAGCTTTATGCCCACGATGTCTTCGACGATGTCAACCAGACCGTTGATGGTCACAAGCTCATTGGAACCCAGGTTGATCGGTTCTTCGATGTGGCTGTGCATGATCCGGTCGATGCCGCGGATGCAATCGTCAATGTACATGAAGCTGCGTGTTTGCTTGCCATCGCCCCAGATTTCAATCTCGTGTCTGCCGGTTTCCTTGGCTTCGATGATTTTCCGGCAGATTGCCGCGGGAGCCTTTTCACGGCCACCGTCCCAAGTGCCGTCAGGGCCGTAGACGTTGTGAAAGCGGGCAACGCGCGTGACCAGTCCAAAGTCTTCGCGAAAATGGCGACACATCCGTTCCGAGAACAGTTTTTCCCAGCCGTATCCGTCCTCCGGCATTGCCGGATATGCGTCTTCTTCGCAAAGCGGAATGACGTCCGTGGATTTCTGTTTGTCCGCGTTGTAGACACAAGCGGAACTTGCGTAAAACAACCGCTCGACGCCCGCATCGTGCGCGGA
>CBDUAB010000117.1:0-7688 GCA_965365045.1 uncultured Planctomycetales bacterium | reverse complement strand
GCGGGACTCTATTGCCTGATCTACTGCACGATTGCGCTGATGCTTGCGCTGATCATGTTCGAAGATCGAGATCTGGCGTAAAGCGGGTTCATGATCCAGAGACAGCCTGAATGAGTCCCCGCATGTAGCCCAGCGCGAAAGCTTCGGCCGATCGTCGGCCACCAACCATGTTTGGCAGATGATCGGAAATCACGGCACCGGTATAGCCGGACTCGTGAAGCGTTCGCATGACTTGGGACATGTCGACATAACCATCGTCCGGAAACGTCTCCACGAACCCCTCTGGCAAAGGCGCGCTGACGTTGCGGAAATGAATCTTGAATAGCTTTTTCTGGGCGGCAAAGAAACGAATCGCGTCGAGCACATTCTTCCCCGTGCCAACGCCACCCTCAATCCAGGAGCCGACGCACAGGCAGACGCCTATGTTTGGGCTGTCGGCGATCTCCAGCGCCCGCTTGTAGCCAGCAAAGTTACCGAAAATACAGCGTGGGATGCCTCCCAGATCATGGACCGGAGGATCGTCGGGATGGATCCCAATATAGACACCGGCTTTCTCAGCAACGGGCACGACCTTCCGAATGAAATAGATGTAATTGTCCCAGAGTTCTTTTTCCGTGTAACGGCGGTCGTGCGAAAGGGGCTGGTGCCATCGCTTGCCAGCCCAGTGTCCTACGGCCGTGTTCAGCCGCAACGCCCTGGCGCTGGCTCCTCCGCGTGTCTCTTCACGCTCACTGCTCCAGATCCCGTTACCCATGTGCGCGTACGTCGAATAGTGGATCCCTGCCTTGCCTAAGAGCCGAATGTAGGCCAAATATTCGTCAATCTTGGCATCACGACCGGGGAGATTGAGAGTCACCTCTTCCATATTGTGGCAGCTGTTGTTGGCCAAACGGTAAATCTTCAATCCGTGCGCCGCGAACCGGTCGATTAACGCCTGGTAGTCTTGCAGAGAGTGCTGCTCGGGTGGCAAGCTCGTCATAACCCACTCGACTCCCAATTGTCGAGCGAAACGCATCTCGTCCTCGCTGGGCGTGTGCCCCATCTGCGTCCCGAGTTGGATCCCAGGCCGCGTGCCAAAATAGCCCGGCACAACGAGCGGATGCCTTGCGTTGGTCGGATCAGATTCGTTCGCCGCGGGGCCTTGAACCTCACCTGTTGCGACCGCATAACGCATGGCTGTCAATGTAGCGACCGCAGATCCCAAGAAAACACGCCGGTTGGTGAGGTTCATTTCATTTCTCCCTTTGAATGATATTAATTCGACCAGCAAGCCGGAGTTTCTCACAGATTGCACGCCGGTACAAGCAAACGCTGGCAATGTCGAAACTTCGGTCGCTTAATCTCGCTCAGGATGACATAAAGAGGCGCCGTCCAATTAATTCAATTATTTCCTTTGCTTGCGCGTTGGCTATTGAAGAAAGTGCGTACCTGCACCTGGGTGGGATTCATCGATGAGAGGCGGAATTTACAGCCGCTCGTCCAAAGTGCCTAGAAAGCACTAACCAGCTTTTTGGCGCCGGGAAACTTCGTCACGTTCGACGAGTCGCGGATCGCGAATGATCTCGTGCGGTGCTAGCCCAAAGGGACCAACTCGACCATTGTCGCGGCCGTCCCATTGATGCGCGCCGATACTTTCCAGCACTTGCGCGGCAACTTCCAAGGCCGCTATCGCCGCGCGACCGTCCACACGCGGTGCACGTTGCTGGTTGATAGCACCGACAAAATCCTTGAGTTCTTCGAGCAAGGCGTTCTGATCGGGAACCTCGAGTTCCTGCTGATGCATTAAGCCATTGAATAGCTGGTCGCGCAATGCGAGACGTTCCTCAGGTCGAATTTCCGCCAACGAAAAACCTTCCTGAATTCGTTCACCAAGCTTCACCACATTCACCTGACGCTGTTGCATGTCGACACCGACATAGCCGGTCGGCATAAAGATGTTCATGCTGCGTTCGGCAGATAGACTTACGCGTGAAGCCACGACATTTGCGATGCAACCACTGGCAAATTGGAATTGCGCCTGAGCGATATCTTCGGTGTCTCCAAATACAGAAGCACCCAAGGCATTCACGCTCACGATCGGACTATCAACTATCGATAACAACAGGTCAATATCGTGGATCATCAGATCGTGCACGACGCCGATGTCTGTCGAACGGAAGGAATGCGGACAAACACGCCGCACTTCAATGAACTTTGGATCGTGAGTATGTTGCCTGGCGATTTCAACCGCCGGATTGAATCGCTCGACGTGGCCAACCTGCAAAGTGCGTTGGTGGGCCGTGGCTTTGGCATCGATCCGCCGGGCCGCGCTGACGGTCGCTGCCAAGGGCTTTTCCACAAAGACATGGATTCCGCGACCAAGTAAGTCGAGCGCAATTTCCTCGTGTATGGCCGTCGGAGTGGCGATAATTGCAGCGGAAATCGGCGTTTTGATTTGTTCAATCGTCTCATAAGCTTCGGTGCCAACTTCAGTAGCGACGGACTGCCGTGGCTCTGGATATGGATCCACGACCCCGACAAGTTCGACGTCCGCTAGCGACGAGAGCAGCCGTGCGTGTATGCGACCCAGATGGCCGGCACCTACCACGGCGACGGGTAGTGGACGCGTCACGCCGCCGCCCTCCGCACGTCACGTGACCGGCCGTGACGGCCTTCTTGCTGGCCTTGAACGAACGCCAGCAGATGATTGACCGGTTGACAGAGCTGTCCATTACTACGCAGGATTTCCCGCGCGTGTTCCAATCCCACTTTGGCTCGATACATTAATCGATGAGCGTGTGCCAATGCGTCGATCGCCTCGGAGCCAAAATCGTTTCGCTTCAATGCCACGACGTTGATGCAACGTGGACGACTGGGTAGACCTTCGACCAACATAAACGGTGGAACGTCGTGCAGGACACGACTCAAACCGCTGACAAAACTGTAACTGCCGACGGTCGCAAAGTGATGAACTGCTACGCCACCTGAAATCGATGCATGGTCGTGGACGTGGACATGACCACCCAACATCGATCCGTTCGCGATGATGATGTGATCACCGACCTGACAATCGTGAGCAATGTGAGAGCATGCCATGAAAAAGCAATCGTTGCCAACTCTCGTAACGCCGTTTTCCTTTTCGGTGCCCCGATTGATCGTGACGGATTCACGAATGATGTTGCGATCACCGACGATGACTTTTGTCGGAGTCCCTTGGTAACTGATGTCCTGTGGCTCACCACCAATCACCGCGCCAGGGTGAATGTGATTGAGCTGGCCAACCTCAGCGTGACCCTTGATTGTGACGTTATTCTCGATAACCGTGCCCGTACCAATAATGGCATCGGGCCCAATCACTGAGAAGGGTCCAATCTGCACGTCATCCCCGATTTTGGCGCGGGGGTGAACGGAGGCGGTGGAATCGATTTTTCTCGCCATCCCTGGCGCTCCACTCTAGGCAGAATCTCGCTGTTGACGAGCCAATGCACGATTTAAGTGCAACGCGCGAGCCAGCTCTGCATTAAGACGATGCCCGCTACGGTGGGCGAGAATGTACCCTTGGACATCGCATCCTGCCAATGCCAAATCGCCAATTAGATCAAGGATTTTGTGTCGGACACACTCATCCGTAAATCGTAACTCATTGTGGATCGGCCCATCGTCGCCGAATACTAGCAAATCCTGGTACGTGGTACGCAAACCAAGCCCTTGGGCCCGTAGTAATCTGGCATCCGATTCCGATATGAATGTACGCGCGGGCGCGATCTCATTGCGGAAGGACTCCGGATCAACGACCCATTCAAATTCATGCCGTCCGACAACGCCATCGCGGCCAAAGTCCATGTCGTACTTCACAATGGCGCGATCCGCCGGTCGGACCTCGATCCATTGCTCGCTATTCCCGACGCGCATTACCCGATCAATCTTGATGCAAGCACGCAAAGCGTCCTGCTCAACGACGCCTGCTTTCGACAAGGATTCGACGGCATCTCGACTGGAACCATCATTGCCGGGCATTTCAGCGCTGTCGACCCAGATCTCGCAGTTGTCTATTTGCAAGCCCGCCAACGCCGCTAACAAATGCTCGACCATCTCGACGTTGGCGCCGCCCGCGGTCAAATTCGACCGCCGGGGCACTTCCGTGCGATGGTGGACGCACGCCTGAATGCGTTGCGTCGGCCTCATATCACGTCGGACAAAGACCACTCCCGTGTCCATTTGAGCGGGCCGGAATTCGACGTGAACATCTCTGCCGCTCCAATAGCCAAAGCCCCAAATCGTAGCAGGCTTGGCAATCGTCCGCTGTTTACGCAGTGAAGTCGTCAATGGAATTACCAATCGGTGTCAGCAACAATAAAACGCCAGCAAGCAGATAGTCA
The DNA here is from genome assembly GCA_965365045.1 of uncultured Planctomycetales bacterium. Lineage (GTDB taxonomy): Bacteria > Planctomycetota > Planctomycetia > Pirellulales > Pirellulaceae > CBDUAB01. The sequence goes on along the minus strand of CBDUAB010000117.1, from coordinate 3,330 downwards.
CCGCGATGCTTTATCGCTTAACAGGCGTCCGCTTGTTCGCATCGGCGACGCGTCGATTCAGCATCTGCAACACCATCGGAGTGATATTGAGGTTCTGTTGGAAGACGACAGCCCGATTTACACCTTCGAGTACCGAATTGCGATCGGTACCTTCGATGGGAGCGCTATTGAATCGCACAACCAGGCTGATGCCGTTGCGTTGAGAGAATTGCGCGACGACGGCGCCGATTTCCATGTAGATGTCGTAGTAGATCTTGGCTTCTCGTTCGAGAAAATCTCTTCGCTTCAGCTGCGTTTGAGCTTGGCCATCGGCTGCTCGCTTGGCCATTTTCTCTTCGATGCCTTTATATTCGGGGCTGCCCTTCTTGAAGTTTCGCATCTGTTCGCGGAGACCTTCGATCTCTTTACCGCGTTTTCGCAATTCGGCCTCGAACGCCTCGACTTCCTTTTTCATCCCGTCCATGGCCTGCTTGAAGCCGGCATGATTCTTGAAAATGTGGCTAATGTCGATGACGGCGATGCGGTTTCCGCTGGGCGCGACCTTTTTAGCTGCTCCTTCCTGAGCATCCAGAATTGAGACTAGGCAGATGCCTGCCGCGATGACAATGGCGACGTCGACAAGTTTCTTCACGATCAGCACTCCTTGCTGTAATGGTCTTCCGTGACCAATCGTCCGTGCGATAACGAACGGCTGTACGATTCAAATGGGCCATATGCATCAACACGGCGAATATGGCCCCCATGAAAGCGGGCGGTATTGTGCCGAGATCGGCCCGTTGGGTAAAGGCCAAAAACAGAGTAAAAAATGCGAATTGAAAAGAATTTGTTGCGGCCGGCGATGATCTGCTCACTATATCTACCTTCGCGTCATGGCGCTGCCATCAGCGACAGTATCGGCGAAACGTACAATTTCGCCGCAACGACGAAGAGCGATCTTCTAGATTTGACAACAATTCGAACAGCCGTTAACCTTCCGCCCCCTTTGGCGCACGATGCGTTCGAGTCACACAGGGAAGTGTGTCTCACGAACACATGGAGGTGAATTTGACCATATTGAATGAAGAAAAAGCCTTGAACGAAAAAAAGGCGCAGTCCAGCGCAGCGCTGGCTCGGCGCGTCTTGATAGTGGACGACAATTCCGATTCATTGGATGTATTGCGAACGGCTCTGCACCGTCGCGGCGTTGATACCGTGACCACGCGTCGAGCCACGGAAGGCATCGACCTGGCCCGAGATTTTCATCCTGATCTGATTCTGCTGGATCTCGAAAGTGTCCCCTCCGATCGACTCGATTTGCGGCAAAACTACGACGAAGCCGCCCGGCGCGAGAACGCCCCACTCATTCTCGTGGCTCGGGGTCGCCGAGATCCGGCTGCCGCTGGCGGCCAGCATGTGGTTTCCAAGCCCTACCACTACGCTCCCCTGATTCGTAAAATCGAGGAGTTACTGGGACCCTCAGAACATCAACGAGCGGCGTAGGCGACCATGCGTTATCTTATCCTGGGATAAGGTGTTCGCCGGACGAGCTCAGATCCGAGGGAATGGAGCAGGTACCGCCGGGCGGAACGTCCGACGCGAATAGGATCTTCGCGAGCTCCGCCGACTGCCCAACTGGCCCGTCTTGGGGACAAATCCTTGAGTATTTCCTCACAATGGTTGCCGTCGTCCGAGAAGGCCGACAAGAAGTCTATCGGTGCATCTCTATTCGTCATCAAAGGACAAGATCAAGGCAATCGCTTTGAACTCGAAGCGCCCATCATTGGGCTCGGACGCGATATCTCCAACCCGATTCGTCTCAACGATACGGAAGTCTCTCGGCAACACGCCGAACTTCGCCAGGACGGCGTCGACAACCATCACGTCCTGATCGACCTCGACAGCTCGAACGGCACGTACGTAAATAGCGAACTGATCGAGTCGCGGGCTCTTTCCAGCGGTGATCGGGTGCAAATCGGTCGCACACTGATGATTTACACCAGTAGCGAGGAGACCGAAGCCGACGATTTCTCCAAAAACGTCGACATCATTTCTCAAGCAGCACCCGAGGAGGAATCGCGCATTATCACGGCACTCGCCAATGACGAAAGCGGGCTGCTGAGCGATTTTCGAGACAGCGAAAGCCCCTGGCTTGCGCGGGCTCGCAGCAACCTACAGCTCATGTACCGCACGACATTGGCCGTCAGCCATACCTTGGACATCGATCAATTGCTACGACGCATCATGGACTTGATCTTTGAATGGGTGCAAGCCGACCGTGGTTGCATCATGCTTGCGGACCAAGAAAGCGGCGAGTTAATGCCCAAAGTGCGCCGCAACAGACCAGGTGTCCGCGTCGATGACAAAATGTACATCAGCCGCACAATTATCGACTACGTAATGCAAAACAACGAAGGTGTACTGACCACCGACGCACGCGAAGATCAACGCTGGGATGCGGCAGGTAGTATCGTCAAAATGGGGGTCCGCGAAGCGATCGGCGTTCCGATGCAAGGTCGCTACGGGGTCGTCGGATTGATTTACATCGACACATTCACCGGACCCGGACAAATCATTAAAACCGGCGTGCAGAATAGCTTTAACGACGAACACCTCAAACTCATGATCGCCATCGCCCATCAAGCAGCGCTGGCCGTCGAAGACACCGCGTATTATTCGGCCATGGTGCAAGCAGAACGCCTGGCAGCCATTGGTCAAACCATTGCTGGCTTGTCCCACCACGTAAAGAACATCTTGCAGGGGATCCGAGGGGGAAGTTATCTCATCGAAGAAGGCCTTAAGACCGAAGACCAAGAGGTTGTCCGAAAAGGATGGGGAATTGTTGATCGTAATCAGGAAAAGATCTCCCGTCTCGTGTTGGATATGCTGACATTTAGCAAGGAGCGCGAGCCTGAATTGATTATGAGCGATCTCAACACAGTGGTCTCGGACGTAGTTGACGTCGTGCAAACGCGTGTCGACCATCTGAATGTCGGGCTCAAGTTCCACGCGGACGACGCCCTGCCAAAATTTACGTTCGACCCCGAGGGTATCCAACACGCCGTACTCAACGTGCTCACGAATGCCCTGGACGCTTGCGAAGAAGCGTCACAGCCGACTGTCATCGTCTCAACGCGTTATGACGAAGCAGAAGGGCTTGCCATGGTTGTGGTCAAGGACAACGGCGCCGGAATCGACAACGAGAACCTCAAGAGAATCTTTTCCTTATTCGAATCGACCAAAGGAAACCGTGGCACCGGATTGGGTCTCTCGGTAAGCCAAAAGATCTTACACGAGCACGGAGGTGAGATCAAAGTCACCAGTCAAAAGGGGATGGGAAGTACCTTTACGCTG
>CBDUAB010000116.1:0-7697 GCA_965365045.1 uncultured Planctomycetales bacterium | reverse complement strand
AGACGTCATCGGCGGGCCGATGCTGGACCTGCATATTCACGATGCGCACTTCATCCGCTTGCTGTTTGGCATGCCGACCGCGGTCGATACACATGGACGCTGGCGCGGCGAGGTACTTGAGTATTTTCAATCGCAGTTCTACTTCAAAGACCCGCGTGTCGTTGTCAGCGCGACGAGTGGTGTCGTTAATCAACAGGGCCGATCGTTCTTGCACGGTTACGAGATTCATCTGGAAAAGGCAACGATCGTGTTTGAGTTCGGTGTGATCGAGGACGAGCCTCAGGTGTTGATGCCTTGTACGTTAATTCCACATCGCGGCAAAGTGCGCGTGCCCAAGCTGACGTCCGGCGATCCGATGTTCGCCTTTAAGGCGGAGGTCACGGAAGTCCTCAAATCCGTGCGGACGGGAAAGCCGTCCGAGTTCTTGGCAGCCGATCTCGCCCGCGACGCGATCCGACTTTGTCACAAGCAAACGGAGTCCGCTCGGAAGAGGTCCCGCGCGAAGATATAACGATTGACGCGTTTTTGCGATGTTTTTCCCGCTAGCTCCGGGCCTCGTGCATCATTTATTTGCCACCGCCGTGATGACCGCGTAGAATCGGGTTGTACATCGCATCTCGTCCATGCGGATGGCACTATCGCGCCAGGATGCGCAACCGGTGTTTGTGAATCGTGTCGAATCTTTTTGCTCTTTGTTGCGACTGCAACGCATTTGATAAACTTTATGGCCCGCGCGATTTATACGGACACAAATTCGGCTTGTTTTTTTTGACCTGACCCCAAACATGTCTTATATTCGCTTAGGCATTTTTGCGTACCTGCGCGACCGGTGCCTACTCGAAAGGATTTCAAAGGCGGTTATTTGATTCACCGTCGGGTCTGGCTACAGGATAGGCAACCTTTGTATTGCTACAGGGCACAATAGTCGTCAGTCTCGTTTGGTGAGAAACATATGGAATCGTCTTCTTTCTTTGTCTTACGCCGCTGCGGGATGAGAGTGATGCAGGCGGCCATGCTCGTGGTCTTGTTGTTGGGTGTGAGCCAACTGCAGGCCCAATCCTTCACCGACGCCACGAACGTTCCCGGCGTGTCACTCTCGGCATCGGCCACTTCGCTTCTCGAGGACGGTCGTCAACTTGAGAAACAGCAACGCTGGACCGATGCGTTGCAGCACTACGAAGATGCCGTTCGCAAATTTCCTTCACACGAAGACCTCAAGCTTCGCCACACTCTCGCGCAAATCCATTGCGAGCTCGATCGTCGCTTTACCGACCGATCGTTCCACGAACTGATTCAGAACGCGAATCAAGATCAGACACTGGATGTCTATAACGAAATTGGCCTGAAGGTCTACAACCACTACTACCAAACTCCTGACTGGCAGCGATTGACCTGGCGTGGCACCGCCAACTTGGACGTTGCCATTACCAAAGCGGAATTTCGCCGGCGATATATACCCAACGTCACCGAGGCCCAGATCAAGGCGTTTCGTGGCGAACTGCGGCGGGACGTCAACAAGCGTGCGGTACGAACCCATAATGATGCGGTAAACCTCGTAAACTATTCGGCTCAGCTCGCACAGAAAAGACTTCGATTAAATCCTGTAGTGGCCATCATGGAATACTGCTGCGGCGCTATCTCGGCGCTGGACCAATATTCGACGTATCTGACAGGCGCGCAACTGGATGATGTTTACAATCAGATCGAAGGCAACTTTGTTGGCTTGGGTGTCGAGCTTAAGTCCGATGACAACGCTCTACTAATCGTCAACGTCATCCGCGACGGCCCAGCTTTTCACGCAGGTGTCCACGAAGGCGATCGTATCGTTGCTGTTGACGGTCGCAAGACGTCGGATATTTCCACCGATGCGGCCGCTGATATGCTCAAAGGGGAGCAAGGAACGTCGGTCGGAATTACGCTCTTGACACGCGATGGCCAGCAGCGAGTCGCTCAAGTGACACGTGAGCGTGTCAATGTTCCGTGTGTCGAGAATGTCGAGATCTTGGATCACGATCGCGGAATCGCTTACTTCCGACTTACGAGCTTTCAAAAGACAACGAGTCGCGACGTTGACACGGCACTATGGAGGCTGCATCGCGAAGGCATGAAAACTCTGATCGTTGATGTACGAGGCAATCCGGGTGGCTTGCTAACGGCATCGGTTGAGGTGGCGGATAAGTTTCTTTACGACGGTACCATCGTGGCAACACGCGGCCGAAATAAACACGAAGACTATGACTATAAAGCCCATCGCGTTGCCACTTGGGGCGTTCCGCTAATCGTGCTCATCGATCACGAAACGGCAAGTGCTAGTGAAATCTTTGCCGGCGCCATACGTGATCATGGTCGTGGAACGGTTATCGGCGAAACGAGCTACGGCAAAGGCTCGGTGCAAGGGATCTTTCCGCTGAGCTCATTTCGCGCAGGTATCAGACTCACGACCGCTCGTTTCTTTACACCCAAGGGCCATCCGATTAGTGGCCGCGGAGTGATCCCCCATCAAGTCGTGTCGCAAGAGCAGGTCCATACTCTGGCCCGACCGATCGGCGATGGGACTTTAGTCGGCAACGAGGAAGCCGATCCAGTCTTGTTCGCGGCACTCGAATCGGCGCGCCAATTAAACGTGGCAGCCAGTCGCTAGCGACTGGTCCGCTGCAAGTAGATCGCAGTGGCGCCGGAAGTTCGCCTCTCGTAGCCTTGCATGAATAAGCCGCGAAGACTTTGACTTCTTGCCGTTCTGGATAATCCTTGCCGCCCAAAACGATTCCCGAGGCGGATCGGTTTCGTTTTTTTAAAAAAGCCACCTATTTTGACTTGGAGGGCTTCTCGCGTTCAGTTACCATGCTTTGAGAGATGATTTCTGTATGGGGGTGGCGTCGCCCTTACAATGGTTTACTCTCAAAATGGCCATCTGCGATCCTCGTAATTGATGGCAGTTTGTTTGATCTGACGGCGAAGCGAACTCTAGGAACAAGCATTCGCATGTTTACCCGCCTGGGCCAATTTATATCGCGGCACTGGCTGCTCGTTATCGGGCTGTGGTTGGTCGCACTCATCAGCCTAAAGCTTCTTAGTCCCGAGTGGGAATCGGTTACCCACGATGGCGACTTGGCCTATTTGCCGGAATGGAGCCCCACGATTCAAGGCGAGCGAGTGCTTGCCGAAGCATTCCCGGAAAATCGTTCGCGAAGTCAGATTGCCTTGGTACTTGCCCGCACGGACGGCAAGCTGACCGTCGACGATCTCGAAATAGCCGACCGGATTTCGCTACCGTTTCTCAACTACCGGGCAGTTTGTGGGTTAGAGAAGTCCATCAAGCTACGTGAACAATCGGCGCAACTGAGTGAAGCCGGCGATATTGATTTAGCATCGCAGGTGGACAAGAAATGGAAAAACGAACTCGAGGCTTCGCTGGATTCTTTGGATGAAGCGCTTGTCTTGGACGAGCAATTCGCCGCCGCCTACCATAATCGCGCGATCATCCGAGAAAAGCTCGGCATGCTCGACGAAGCGAAGACGGATCGCAAACTCGGCCAGAAACTAGATCCCAAATTGGCTAATTTGGCGGAGGATCAGTTTGATCCACCTCACGCGGCGGATCTGCCCATTTTGGACGTCTGGACGCGGCACAATCCGGTCGTCGGCGAAAAACTCGTTAGCGCGGACAGGCAAGCGATTCTAATAATCTTGCAGTTGTCGAATGAGTTCTTGGCCGTCGACAACATCAAGGTGCTGGATCAAATCGAAGCCGAAGTCGCCAGCGTGCAATCTTGGTTACGTGAGACAGGTGCGACCGGTTTGGAATTGGGGATCTCAGGTTCGGCGGCCGTTGGCGGCGACATCTTGCGCGCGTCGGGCGAGAGCATTGACAAAACTGAGTTCTACACGGTGATCTTGGTCATTGTGATCCTCTCGATCGTCTATCGGACACCGCTGCTCGTGGCGGTCCCTTTGACTACCATTGTCGTGTCGTTGACGGTCGCCACGTGTGTTGTGGCCAGCCTGACCCAGCTTTCGCAATTACCCTTCATGGGTTGGTGGAATTTCAAGGTTTTTGCCACCACAAAGATCTTCATCACGGTAATCTTGTTTGGTGCCGGCACGGATTTCTGCTTGTTTCTGATATCGCGGTATCGGGAAGAGCTGAACAACGGACGTGAGCAGGGAGACGCGATTGCACATGCGTTGGGAGGGGTCGGGGACGCACTCTCGGCCAGTGCCTTCACGACGATCGTCGGCCTGTCGATGATGTTCTTTGCGGATTTTGGCAAATTCCGCAATAGTGGCCCGGCGATCGGTATTTGCTTATCGGTGACGTTGCTTGCTTGCGTCACCCTGGCGCCAGCGCTTTTGCGCGGTCTCGGTCGTTTTGTCTTTTGGCCGTTTGGCGAAAAGAAAACGGCGCAAGCAAACTCGCAGGATGGCACGCATGCCGCGGACGAGGAAATGACCGGGTTCTGGGGCGTTGCCGCGGGTTGGATCGTAACGTATCCCGGTCGCATATTGATGGTCACGTTGCTTGTGATGTTACCGTTCGCCTGGTACGGCGGAGGCCTGCCCACGATCGGCATTGGAGAACAAGCTGCGCCGGCGGATGATGCCAATGAGGACTACGCAAAACGATACCGGTGGAGTATGCCGCCGGCCAGTTGGCTGCGCAAGCGTGAAGGCCGGGAGTTTGTCACTTATGATTTCCTAGCGGATCTGGATCCGACGTGCACCAGCAAGTTCGGGACGAACATGCTCAAACGTCACTTTCCTATCGGGGAAAGCGGCCCGTTGATCGTTTTGGCCAAGAAGGAAGACATTGGCTTTCACACCAGCCACGGCATGGCTCAAATTGAGAAACTAACGGAAAAGCTGTACGAAATCGAAGGTGTCCAGTCGGTTCGCAGTATTGCCGAGCCGCTCGGTGACCGCCCCAAACGCGGCGTGTCCGTCGCGAGTGCGCAAGGGCGTCGCAAGTTGTTTATGCGCAGGCATCGTCTTTCGCGGTCGCTTTACTTGACGGAGGTTCCTGCACTGGAGGGTGATGTCGCCCGTTTTGAGTTGATTCTAGAGCACGAACCCTTCTCCATCGAAGCAACCCAGACGCTCCATCGAGTTGATGAAGCTTTGCAAAGAATCAGCAATTCGCAAGAGACATTCTGGCAAGGTACCGAGTTCTCGTATGCCGGGACAACCGCCGGACTTCGTGACCTGCGCGACGTAACGACTTCGGACGATCGTCGCATCAAGATCCTCGTCGTATCCGCCGTATTGGCCGTCTTGCTACTGATTTTGCGGCGACCGGTGATTTGCGTTTACTTGATCGTTTCCGTGCTGTTCAGCTATTACGTCACGATGGGAATCACCGAACTGTTCTTCTCGTATCTTTACGGTAGCTCGTTCGTCGGCCTGGATTGGCAGGTACCGATCTACCTGTTCGTGATCCTTGTAGCAATTGGTCAGGACTACAACATTTACCTGACAACGCGAGTTTTCGAAGAACAGGAAAAATACGGCGCGATCGATGGATTGCGGCGGGCGATCGTGCGTACTGGCGGCATCATCACCAGTTGCGGCATCATTATGGCGGGCACGTTTGTGTCGATGACAACCAGCAGCTTACGCGCAATGATCGAACTCGGTTTCGCCCTCGCTTTGGGCGTGTTGCTCGACACATTCGTGATCCGGACACTGCTCGTACCTGCATTTTTTGCCATTTGGTTCCGTCGCGGACAAGCGAAGCTGCGCGTTTACCAGAGTGATTCCGACAATGTGGCCGCCTAACGTTTCAGGATTGGCACGGAGCCTGTCAAGGCACGATGAAAGAGGAGATTTCCGAACTCACCGGCAGAATCGTCAAGCTGCGCCAAGAAATCGAGAACCCTGGCTCCACGAATCTGCCATGCTACTTGGCCGCCTCCGACCTGCACGGAAATCACTCGCGGCTTCGTGAGATCTTGGCCACGGCCAAGCGCGAGAATATCGCTCAAATCCTCTTGGTTGGAGACATTTACTTCGGTCCCGGTGGATGGTCGCTGTACCGAATGTTGCGGCCGTTGGTCGACGATCCGGACATGTCTCCATGCGTCGTTCCATTTTGGGGCAATCACGAACTGGCGTTCGTTGCCGGGATGTTAGGAAACGATAGCCAGTTGAAGTTTTTCTACGGGTTCGGAGGTCAGCAGCTAATTCACGAGATGAACGCCGAACTGGAGGAGGCTGGCCAAGCCGCGGTTTCCGCTGGTCAACGGGAATCGCCGTCACCTCAGGATCTTGCTGAGATACGTGCAAATCACGAGCTGCGTGAGATGGCGCGGTGGATCCAAAAAACACATCGCATTTTCACCATCGATGTCTACGGGACTGGCTATCTGCACGCCTGCCCTCGAATTACTCGCAATGGTCGTCTCGAAGTGCAATACGAGACTCAACTTGGTTTGGAAGCGCTGAGGCTGATGGAACGTGATCTGGCCCAAGTTGAAACGGCCAAACATCCAGTCTTCTCCGTGCTCCTGCAGTCAGACACATCTCCTCTATGGGGGATGTTCGAGATTACTTCGGCCAAGCAATTCGATGAAGCATATCACCCACTCGGGATTCGTCAGCTGGTCTTCGGTCACCGTCACCGCTCGCTTCCGGTCAACGTCGCGGGAGTCAATCGGCAGATTGGGATTGCCGTCGATTTTGAGGAAGGTTTGGGAGGCTATCTACTCGTTGGTCCTAGTGGTTTGATCTTTCGTAGTTTCGTGAAAAAAAACAGCCATCGCACGCGAGAAACCGAATTGATCGTCCCGTCTGGTCAGCTAAGCCCAGTGCAAACCCATCTGTTTGATATTGAAGAATTCTTTGTACGCCGGTTAGTCGAGGCAGAAAAAGCTTTTTACGGTACGCTGACACCGACTTCGAGAAGAAACCGCGGTGAGTTCGAGCAACTCGAAGAACTGCGCCAGCAAGGCGTCTCATGGATTCATCGTTTGTATGCGGAGCTTTATCCCTACGTCAAAGATTTGGCGTTGAGAAAGGAAATGTTCTCCGTCGTTGTTGAATCGTGTGATGAAGAAGCGTTCAAATCCCTTATCCATCTGCTGCACGAAAAAACTCGTGAATTACAAAGCCACGGTGGCGATTGGTACAACGAACAATACGTCAAGGCAAAATCGCTGGTACAGGTTCTGCTGGATGCCTTGCGAGATATGCCCGTGCGTCGCCTCGGCTTGCTCGATGTAAGTCTCCGTGGAACTACCTCGCGTATCAACTTGATGGAGCTCTATCACAAGATCATGGAACTTCAGGACCCGGATCTGGCCGTGATGGCGGTAGGAAACTTGGGTGCCTTGGAGTTTTGGGCCGCCGATCAAGAGCTGCGGCGGGCTTTCTTTCATGACGTTCGCAAAGTGCGTGTGCATGCGGCCCAGGCCCTGGCCGGTCGTGGCGAGGTGGTTTATCCGCTCGTGAAGACGCTCATCAGCAGCCCCGATAATTGGGTGCGTTTTCTGGCAATTTGGACGATCGGAAGAATTGGCGAGAGAGGTTTTGGCATCGATGAACAAGCGGTCAACGACATTCGCGCGGCAATTTCCAACGAATCTGACTGGCTGATCTATACCAGTGGCAAGGAGCTCCTCAGAAAACTCGGTGACCCACGCGTCGATGAACTGCCGGAACGAACGGAGATCCCCAACCTGACCGCGGACATCGTCGAAATACTT
>CBDUAB010000115.1:0-7723 GCA_965365045.1 uncultured Planctomycetales bacterium | reverse complement strand
GTCACACCGACACCGTGTAAACCGCCTGAAATTTGGTAGGCGTCTTTCTCGAACTTGCCTCCAAACTTGAGTACCGTCATGACGCCTTCGACGGTAGATACTTCACGACCAAGTTCTTCGGTTAGTTGCTGATGTGTTTCGACGGGAATTCCGCGGCCATCATCCTCAACCGTTACAGAACCGTCATTGTTCACATTGACCCGAATCAATTTGGCAAAGCCGCCCATGGCCTCATCGATCGAGTTGTCGACGACTTCGTACACCAAGTGGTGCAAGCCGCGACCGGTCGTGTCCCCAATGTACATACTGGGGCGCTCACGCACGTGTTCCAGATCGGACAAGTGCTGTAAATCATCGGCATCGTAACCAGAATTGCTTTTTTCATTCGCCATATTGTTAACTCAGTGGTTATCAACTTCGCCGACTCGAAATCGTAAATCACGAATTTTCGCGGTCGGCAAACTGTGTTGTATTTTCCCTAAAAGTTCTTGTTTTCGAAACGCCAATTCCTGTAGAACACTAGAACTAGCCACCGTAACTTCGACAACACCGCGACGAATCTGTCCGACGCAACATTTACTGGCTAAGTGGTCACCAGCCGCTGCTTTCCAAGCCTGAGAAGCCTGTTCCCGCCACTCGACTTGGCCATAACCTCGCCTGGCCATCAACTCGGTAATCGCAATTCCGATTTGTTGCGGCCCACGAGTCGTACGTTGCGTCACAGCTTGATTACCAGTTCGTTGCTTTGCTGCGGATCGACTCGCGGCTTGCCTGCGATTCACTCTAATACACTCCATTCAAGCCACTTTTTGATGCCGCGTGACCGAATTCTATTCTTATGATCCGTCACGAGATAACGGCATAACGACATAAATATATCCATCATCCGTTGTGAATAATGCCGCGCTCTCATTATCTTTTACATTAAGTGACACTGTTTTTCCGGGATCCAATACCTTGAGGAAATCCGACACAAATCGGTGATCCAACGTGATCTTAATCTCATCTCCGTCGTACGGTATTGGCACTTCAATGCGTGACTGACCAACTTCGGCTGTCGATCCAGCGATCATGAGTGTCCCGTCGGCAAATGTCAGATCGATACCACGACTTTCGTCACTAGTGACGATTGCTGCCTGCCGAATTGCCGTGAACAGCGGTCCGACACTAAGTTCTATCGTTGCCCCATCCGTGCGTTTCGGTATAACGTCACGCCACTTGGGAAAACGACCTTCAACTAAGCGTAAGTAAATCGTCGCGCGAGGCGTATGCACCAAAACGTCATTACCCCGTGCAGCAAGTTTTATCTCCGCATCTGAATCTGACAGCGTACGCTCAATGAGTTGCATCGCTCGAGACGGAACGATTGTCATACTTTCATTTTCGTGATGCCCAGCCGTGGATTGGCTAGGACCTTCCATTTTGGCCAAACGACGACCGTCCGTGCCGACCGCGACAATACTATTCTCGTTGAATTGCAGTAAAACACCGCCCAAAGCGTACCGACTGCTGTCGGTGTCCGTAGCGAAAAGTGTTCTACGTACGAGTTCCTTCATCAATCTCGCTGGCAATTCCTGATATTTAGATTCGTCAAAGGCAGCCACGGTAGGAAATTCATCGGGGTTTTCCGCCGGTAAGCGAAATTCACTCCGGTCGCCACGCACACAGATTCCCGTGCCATCGGACTCAATCTTAAGCGTCTCATCACTTGATTCACGCAATATTGAACCAAACCGACCCACGGGCAAAACCAAGCTGCCACCCACATGAACTTCAACACCTAGAACTTCCTGCCGAATACCGATCTCCGTATCCGTGGCAATCAAAATGGTTTCGTTTTCGTTTGCAATGAGTTTGACGTTTTGAAGAACTGGTTTTGGGCTACGAGTTGGGACAACAGGTGCGACATTTTGAAACGCTGTCCACAGTTTCTCTCGATCACATGTAATGTTCATGATTACAACCTGAGATCCATTTATTGGATCGTTTACTTACTTAAAGATCTTTTATTAGTCGTAGTATGATGTTGCAGCAATGTCTGTTGACAATTCAAGATGTGTTGAAGTAAATCCAAATGAGGTAATAGTTTATTCGTTAGACGATGCTGTTCAAAACTTAGCTGTTTATTGTTTTTAGAATGTTGACGATTGTTGTCAGTTGTTACAGAAATGCTGTTTTGAATATTTTGGCGGACGTATCTTCCAAATAGATGACATGGACTGCCAAGATACAAACAGGTTTTCCAGTAGCTTCTAATCCACAATGACGCGGTGTGATTGGAATAAGTTTTTAAGGTCATCAATGGCCGTTTGAACGTCTGAATCGGTATGAAGGCGGAGTTTGGTTTTGCGGTACGCGTGTAGCACGGTAGTGTGATCGCGTTTTCCAAAAAACTGCCCAATATCTTTAAGTGATGTCGCGGTTAGTTCACGGCAAAGATAGATTGCGACACCTCGAGCGCGAGTAACAGCCTTACGGCGTGACGTGCTGATGAGCTGTTTGTTGGTTAGACCAAAATACCGGGCAACGGCCGAGGAAATGGTGTTGATCGTTAGTTTTGAAATATGTCTGTTGTCGGATAATATCTTGCGGACATCCGCGCAGCGAATCTGGCGACCAAGGCTTTTAGTTGCCAAAGTACAAAGAAGCACCGCACGGCGGAGATGGACAAACGTCTCTCCGCCGGATTGGACTAACAGCTTAGCGGCATCTCCGACGAACCTGCATTGATGCCGCTGGGCCAATTCACGAATCATTATCTCACGCGTTGAAGTCTCTGGATGATGCAGTGGTATGGATAATCCAGCAGTCAAGCGGCTGGCAAAATCGGACGTCAATTCTGAAATTGCCAGAGGATTCGCACGTCCCGTGAAAATGCAAGGTACATCAAGCGCCTGCAAATCGTCGAGTAGCGTTGCCAACTCACGTTGTGCCGCAGTACGTTTGTGTAGATGTGAAATATCTTCGACAACCAATAATCGCAACTGGCGCAGGTTATCGCGCCACGCGACCAACGCGTCACGCCGTTGTGCGTCCGCATAACTACGCGCCCAATCTCGGCCGCTCGTAATCAAACTAGCTGCCGAGGGAAACCGCTGCGACCAGGCCGCCGCCAAACCGAGCGCCAAATGCGATTTACCAACTCCCGTCGGACCAAAGAACACAACTGGGTTTATGCTGGGCTCAATGTTAGCATCAATCAACAGCGCGCGATAAACGATCCCGACCAAACTGTTTTCTGGTCCGGCGATGAAGTTGTGCAAACAACCCTGTTTCGACACTTGTTCACGAACTAGGGTGTCCGTGGCAGGTCGAATTGGAATCAGCGAAACACCCGTAACCAAATTCAACTCCGTTGTCGACGTTGGCTAATCCGTTACTTTTTTGCGCTCGACGAACGTTAATCGGACGGATTGACGAACGTTGTCGGACGGATTGAAGCAGCGAAGCAAGAGGAGGGAATCGGCTTTCCGCTGTCAATTCCCAGCTCCTAAAATGAATCCATGATTATACCGGTTTTCCCGTCGAATCGCGAGTCGCACTGGGAACTGGCTCTTTAGCTCGAGAACGGCCAAGTTTGACCACTGTCCGGAGGATAATCTGGGCCGCCTGCTCTATTTCCGCGGCCGAAGTCTCGATTCCCAGGCTGATCCGCAGGGAACCCTCTATCACGGAATCTGAGCAATGCATTGCTATTAATACGGGGGAAGGCTCGCTGGAACCACTCGCGCAAGCCGATCCCGTCGAACAGCAAATCCCCTCCTGGTCGAGCGCCAGTAGGAGCGCCTGGCGATCAATTCCGGGAAAGGAGATGTTTGTACAGTGTGGTACACGGGCGGCTGAGCCACCGTTGACGACAGTCTCCGGTTTGCCTGCTCGGAGCAGGTTTTCCAGCCGGTCACGCAAAGTTGCCATTCGCTCAGCCCGCTCGTTGGCTTCATCGTGCCACAGTTCCAATGCCCGCCGGAGACCCATGGCCAAAGCGACGGACTCGGTGCCCGGCCGCAATCCTTGTTGTTGGAAGCCGCCGAACAGGATGGGTTGCAGGCGAACTCCGCCCCGTACAATCAATGCGCCAATACCTCGCGGACCGTGGAATTTGTGAGCGGATAGACTCAAGGCATCCACTTTCAGTTCCTCAAATGAGACGGGAAGCTTGCCGACAACCTGTACCGCATCGGTATGCAGCAGAACACCATGTTGGCGGCAAATCCGCGCCAATTCCGCGACGGGCTGCAGGACTCCTGTTTCATTGTTCGCCAGCATCACACTGACTAGGCGAGTCCGCGGGTTGAACAGCCCGGCCAGTTTGCCGAGTTGCACGACGCCATCGGTATCGACAGGTAGGAGCCGTACATCGTAGCCTTCTGCCTGAAGGTACCGGGCCGTCCCTATGACACTAGGATGCTCGATGGCCGATACAATGACGCGGGGCGGAAATGAATCGGTTTGAGTGGGCAGCGCGCCCACGAGACCGCGAAGGGCTAGATTATTGGCCTCCGTGCCACCGCTGGTGAAGATCAACTCGGCGCCATTCAGGCACGAGATATCGGCCCCTAACAATTCAGCAATGCGATGCCGTGCTTGTTCGATTGCGGTTCGCGCTCGGCGGCCAGCCGTGTGTGCACTGGCCGGATTGAAATAGCCGGCCGCATAACATTCCGACATGGCCTCCGCTACGCGAGGATCCAGCGTCGTCGTTGCGTTATGGTCGAGATAGATCATATTCTAGTTCAGCAATCCGCCGCACATCCGCCTCTGCCTGCTTGAGCTTTTTGTTCTTGACATACGCTTTGGAACGTAATCGCAGCGACTTGATTGCTATGTCCGTAAGCCATTTGTCGGCCTTGGCCACATCATTAATGTCTAATGAGCCAACCTTTACGTCAGTCCCGTTTTCACCACCTTCTTCACGAGCGCCTCCCTCACTGTTCACCGTAGCCAAGACGAAACTACAGCTACGAATTGCGGCATCGTATTCAGCCAACTGGTATTGCCCTTGGGCCAACACCAATCCGTCGGCAACAAGTCGCCGACGCAAAGCTGCCCTCAAATCCTCGGGTTGCGTGGCCTCACGGGCTGTTTCGAACAGGCCCGGTACGGTTATATAGTGTCCTGCGCGGGCGACCCGTGCGATGACCGGCCAAAACACACGAGCGAGATCCGCATGATCGCTGCTCCACTCCAGCCAAGTCAAATCGTGTTTGGCATTGCGCTGATCGAGATAACGACAAAGAATCATTGGGTCTGCCTCATACGGATCCGCGACACCAGTATACAGGCTCACAAGTTGCCAGTTCTGGCTGGTGGCCGCAACAAACTTTTTGGATTGCAAATGGCCAACCAACGCATTGCTGCGCTTGCTCCGATAGACGGGCGTGACTTGCAGCTTGACCAACGGAATTCGAAAGTACGTAAACGTGCGGCGTGTGAAGTCGTGTGGCGAGAATTCTTCACCGGAACAGCGGCCAAAGATCGTGATGACCAGGCCCACCGTCCCGAGTCCGCCAAAGACCACCAGCAGGCTAAACACGCACCTTCGCCACCAAGCCTGATAGGATCTGGTGTTTTGCTGCGAATTCGTCCTTTCAACCGCCGCCTGGCACATCGTCTATTCCGTTCGCTGGATCGTACGGCATCGTAACAAATAAGGCCATCATAATGTTCTGGACAGATGATTAGTTATTTTGTTGGTATTGCGAGTTCGCAGCCCAATTAGATTGAAGGCCGGACAAAGCGAACTAATCAAAGCACACGAGTTTTCGTTGCGTTTGCGCTGTTCCGGCGACGCGCCAGCGCAACCTTGTTCCAGCCTTCTGCGCGAGAAGAATACAGGAAATGAACTCCCAGCCACCGAAGTCAGACGACTGACGTTACGCGTCAAAGTGAGGAAAGAACTGAGAAAAGTCACAGAAAGAACGGTCCTAAGGCTTGCATCTGGTGGGACGGGTTATCAAAATGAGCTGTCTAGGACATTTGAATAGGGATGAGTATACAAGTCAGATAACTAAACATGGACAAAAAGTAAGGCCGGGCTGTCATACCGTTTGGCTTTTAGATGCACATTATCAAGAACGATTTCAATCTTCGAATTCCCGAGAGTACGCAACTTTATTTACCCAGATTCACGGAGATATGCGAGGATGACGACTGAAAAAAACCAAATTCACAAAAAAGCGAGCGAATTGGCCAATGAGCTCGACGATTTAGAGAATCGTATCAAGGCGCTTGAAGATCAAATCACCGTACCGAGAGATAGACCCGAGCGCATTATTTTGTATCCGGCAGGTTCGGATCCGAACGCCTTTCGATTCACTGGGGGCGGAGCGACGAACATTTATGACAACGTTGTGACCAAAGGCGTTTGGACTTGGGACCAAGTTCGACAATACGAATACTGCACTTATTCGGATCTGCAATTTAGCGGTCCCTTCTTCAGGAAGGAGCTCAAGGACAAAGTGAAGGCTGTCAGGGCGGCCGTTCCGTCGCTCAAGATTCTAGCGTATATTCGGCACGACCTGTGGTGGTTTTTCAGGGAGTTCAAGGAGGGCGTCCCAGAAAACCCCGACCGGCTTTGGGGCACGATTGTAGGCAAGCCGACCGTAAACATGGGCCAAGTCGTCGATGATGCCCGAGAATGGTCGGAGGCACAAACACAGATTCAACAAGCTGGATACAATCAAGAGCCGACAAATGCGGATTTGTCCAACGATGGAACACTGTTGACACTGCCATACGAGATCACTTTGGATGCGAGCAAAAGATTATGGCACACTCGCAACAATACCATGCGAGCAAATGATGAGAACTGGCTTGATTTGCTAACAGACAATTTGGCCAAACAATTCAAATATTGTGAAGTTGACGGATTCTACATCCAGCCCCAAAAAATTCAGATGTATGTCAATTCAGCGCCACATCAGCTCCATGAGTGGCTTGAGGGTACCGAAAATAGGAATTGGGATTTAGCGACTGATAGCGGCGGACCGGAAGGTTCTTGGAGCAAAAGGCCGGGGAAGCCTCCACGTCTGCGACAGGTCTACGACGATCGCAGTAAGGAGGATAACGTCTTGGAGGTCGTCGAAGGGACCGAAAAGCTTCTGTGCATGCTGCGTGAGAAAATACCTCGCGCGTTCCTTGTGTATTCGCCGTTTTTTTTCAGGATCAATGCGTTTAGGAGTTCCGGATACAGAACTAATTTTCGTGTGTCGTATGTCGCCAAGTATGGCGGCACCCACGATGAAGCAGATCAGCACTGGGCCGACATCATTAGCAGGTGTGCATCTATTGCCGATGCAATCGAGTTTGCCGCGGATGACAATAATCAAGATTTCGCGCAACCATGGGCGAACAATTTGCGGGGCTTAGACCACTGGATCTTGCGTCCTAGCAGACCACAAGACATTTCGTTGCCGACAAATAATTAACTACTTTGTCAGCGTATAGCGTGCGTCGAAAGTTGTGTTGGACTTCAGCAACTGAGCACCAGCGCTTTCCATTGGAGGCACCTAAGTCCGCCATGCGTCCTCTTCACCGTCACGCCGCACAAGAGTTAGGTAGTGTGTCATTCCGATATTGCTCTCAGCTGTCCCGACGGTCAACGGATGCGATCACGTCCAGCGCAGCCCGCTTTGCCATAGGATGTGATGTGATTTCGTCAGTCACCGTCGAGGATGAGACGAACGGCACAAGTCGGCTGGAAGCGGTCTTTTTTTTGGCCAAA
>CBDUAB010000114.1:0-7732 GCA_965365045.1 uncultured Planctomycetales bacterium | reverse complement strand
GTCGACTGACGACTTGGCTACTGCTGGCAATCGCTTGGCGGCGATTGGTCCGTGTGCTAATCCCCAAGTGGGGCTATGCGCTGTTGTCGGCCGGTTTGGTGGTTTGTCTGTGGGACCAATTTCACCTGGCGGGCGAATGGGTAGTCGGCGGCTTCGAGGCCAAGGGCTTTGCCTATGCTTTGCTGTTTGTAGACCTGGAGAAACTAGTACGACGTCGCTGGGTAGCCGCTTGTTGGGCCCTCGGCATGGCAACGTCTTTTCATGTACTGGTGGGCGGTTGGGGCATGCTGGCGATGTTGTTCGTAATGTTCGTTTCGCGAGACAAACAGCGGCCTTGTCGCCAAGAATTGATCCTGGGACTGGTCGGCGGCGCCGCCTTATCGCTTCCCGGTTTGTTGCCAGCGCTGCAGCTAACGGCCGGTACCGACTCGGAGACCGCGCAACGAGCGGCCGAGATTTACGTTGGGCGTTTGGCGCATCACTTGGAGATCTACGAAATCGCCCCATATCGTGTCGCCCGTTTCTTTGCGTTGTTGCTCGCATGGATTGCCTTATCCATTACGCTGCGGCGGTCGATGACCGAGGGACTTCGGCGTGTGCAGTGGTTTGTCGTCGCGACGGTTTTATTTGCCCTGATCGGTGCCGGGCTCGATTATTCTTCGATTATGCTGCCCGTCGTCATGAGGTTGCTGAGGTTTTACTGGTTTCGCTTAGCCGACATAATGGTACCCATCGGTGCGACCTTGCTCATTGTTAGCTGGCTGGCAACAAGGCCGAAACGAATTGCTGGCTTGGACACGGCGTGGGGGTTTTGCACAGCTTTGATTTTGGTCTCCAGCTGCCTTCTACAAGACTTTCTCACTGCGCGCTCACAATCGTGCCCGCCGGCCTTCGTCCAGGGCTTGGGACGCGAAAACGATGCGACGGAATTGGCCCAACGTTGGCAAGATTGGCGCGACGTTAATGCTTGGGTCGCACGATCAACGCCGCGCGATGCGCGTTTTCTGACGCCATTAGCTACGCAAACCTTCAAATGGTATGCCAGCCGTCCTGAAGTTGTTGTTTGGAAGGATGTGCCGCAAGATGCGGAGGCCATCGTCCGTTGGCGAAATTGTTTTGATGCCGTAGTTGCAAGTAGGATCTACTCAACGTACCTTGCACCGACACCGCGGAGCATAAGGGACCTAGCGGATCGATATGAATTTCAGTACATCATCATTGAGCATGGGCATCGAATCAGCTGGCCGCTGGTTTATCGCAACGCGACGTTTGCGGTCCACAAAAATCCCCATATTTCAAAATCGTGAACACTTCCTCGCCAATTCTGCCGTTTGATCCGCGATTGCCAGACTTGCTGGCAAATCGGCTGCAGCAGCGGCCACCGGGACGTGCGGCACAGCAATTGTTCGCACATGAGTTGAGTTACGGCAGGCATTTCGGGCCGCAGACGCACGATGCGATACCGGCAGCCGTATTGATTGTTTTGATTCGACACAACGGTAAGTGGAAAATCCCGCTTACGCTGCGTCCAGCGTCGTTGTCATCACACGGTGGGCAGGTCTGTTTGCCCGGTGGCCGTGTCAATTACGGCGAAAGTTGTCAATCAGCAGCGCTGCGCGAGGCCGACGAAGAACTTGGCTTGCATCCCAGTACGATGCAAAACCTGGGTAACTTGAGCCCTCTCTACCTTTACGTGAGCAATCATCTTGTCACGCCGACAGTGGCGGTCTGCCGGGCTCAACCGCACATCACGCCGAACCGATCCGAAGTTGAGGAGCTGATCTGGTTACCGGTCGATGTGTTGGTGAATCCAAGCTACCGTGGAAAGCACCGTCACCACGCTTACGGTGTTGATTTCCAGGCAGCTCATTTTCAGGTCGGCAAGCACGTGGTTTGGGGTGCGACCGCCATGATTCTGAGCGAACTTGCGGGAGCAATGGAGGCTCCTAGTTGAAACGGAGCATGAACGTACTTTTCAGTCTCTAAAGTGATCACAAAGCGAAATCGATGAACATGGCAATTCAAATTCCAAAAGGTTTTCAGCTTGCCGGCGTCCACTGTGGAATCAAACGCAATCCGAACAACCTTGATGTCACATTGGTGACTTGTCCTGACGGAGCCGTCGCCGCCGGCGTCTATACCAAGAATGTCGTTTGCGCAGCGCCGGTCATAATCGACCGCCAGCGGACACCGGCAAGTGATATTCGCGCCGTTATCATCAATTCCGGCAACGCGAATGCGTGTACAGGTCGGCGCGGCATGAACGACGCGGAAAAAATGACCGAGTTGACCGGCGATGCTTGCCATTGCCCGGCTGAAAAAGTGTTGGTTATGTCGACCGGCATCATTGGCGAAAATCTGCCGATGGACAAAATCGCAAGCGGAATCACCGAGGCCCACAACCGTCTGGCGGACGACGATACGGCTTTGATGAATGCGGCTCTGGGTATGCTGACGACTGACAAATCGCCAAAACTCTCCAGCCGTGTGGCGACCATCGGCGGTTCAGAGCTTTGCATTACAGGCATGGCTAAGGGAGCGGGCATGATCGGACCCAATATGGCGACGATGCTGGCTGTCCTGATGACGGATGCCTGTTTGACTCCGGATGATGCACAACGGGTGCTCACCGACGCTACCCTTCTATCTTTCAATTGCGTCAGTGTTGAAGGCCATATGAGCACCAACGACACGTCTTTGTTCCTGGCCAGTGGCGCGGCCATCGACACACCGTTAGCCGGCGATGACCTAGCGACGTTTGCCAAATTACTGCGCGACGTCTGCATCGACTTGGCGCGAGAGATTGCCGATGACGGCGAGGGCGCGACTCATTTGGTGGAAATTGACGTGACGGGCTGTGCCAGCGCGGAGGACGCCCATTCGATTGCTCGCACGATCGCCAACAGTCCACTCGTGAAAACAGCCTGCGCCGGAGCTGATCCCAATTGGGGGCGCATCGTTTCCGCGGCCGGCTACGCCGGGCCACAGTTCAATCCAGCCGGAGTGTCCCTTTCAATCAACGGCACGTCGCTTTATGAAAATGGCGTGCCAGTGGAGTTTAATGCTGTTGCCGTTTCCGACTCCATGAAAGCGAATCGCGAAACCAAGATCGCCTTGCAGTTGAGTGAAGGAACCGAATCGGCCCGTTTCTGGACGAGTGATTTAACGGTCGAATACATCCACATCAATGCGGATTATCACACATAATTGACCGTGATGTGCGGCATTTTCGCTCGACTCGCCCCGCACGACCGTCATAGCCATCACATCACGATGGCATACCACCCGCCGGAAGCCCGTTTTCAAAGTTTCTCCAAACGTTTCGGTTTGACGTATCCGGGGTTCAGACTAGGTTTGGTTAGAACGTGGGTGATCTAATTCCCCGTAACTACAACTTTGGCTTTCTCACCCCCGTGCTGGGCAGGGTCGGTCTTTGACTGGCCCTGCCCTTTTTGCATTTCTGGGGTCCCAGACGCCTCGTCCGTCTCGTAACTTCAGGACCGCTAGATTTAGGTACCGTTGCGAACGGCGTTTTTTTGCGTATTCTCTACCATTGTCGTCGTCGCTGTGTATCATTCCATACGGGAAGGAGGCCACACCCGACGGTTGGCCGGCCACCGGATAGGAATTGCTTGACAAATAGCCCAAAGTCGGATATCAGAATTGCCTAATGGGGTTCGTTGCGAAGCAACCGCGGGCTATGGCGGCTCGCCTTCGTGGGTTTTTTTTGACAGGGGTTTGGAACGATGTTGGCATTAGAATGGAATACGGTATCACCGTTCATGGATCGGAACGGCTGCGACGTGGAACGATTCGAATTGGTCATGGAATTGCCGGAGGTCGAAAAGCCAGACGACGATGGCGTCGACGACGACATTGACGACTTTGATGAAGATGATTTCGACGACGACTTTGATGACGATTTCGAAGAAGAAGTCGAAGACGACGAATTCGGTGACGACGGCGACTTTGATAAAGGTGAGTTCGAGGCAGTGGATTAGCAACTCCCAGTCGTGGAGAAAAATGAAATGAGTGCCTCTGAAGAATTCTTCGAGGTTCTAGCTGCCTTTCGCGATGCAAAGTCGGCCGAACACGAGCAGATAGATTTTGAGATTGAGTTCTATCAACAAATCCTGCAACACAATCCAAGTTACATTGATGTGTTGCGCCGCCTTGTCGAACATCTCTCGCGGCGAGGCGATTACAGTCGAGCACTGCCTCGTTATCGTCAACTAATCGAAATGCGTCCTGACGACTGTATCGCGCGATACAACTTGGCGTGCACTCTCGCCATGTTGGGACGATTGGAACAAGCTGTCCATGCTCTCGATGAAGCTTTTCAGTTTGGTTACCACGACATTGCCCATCTCGAATCGGATTCCGACATGGAGCCGTTGCGAGACCATCCGGTCTATTTGGCCTTGTTGGACAAGTACGACGTACCACTGCTTTAGAAACCAAAGGCCGTCGCGATTTGCGGCTGTCCCCTCTTTAGCTGGAATTGCATTCCCTCCAGCGGCGTGTTCTACTCATGGATTCGCCTGCAGCCGTGATTCGCATCGTTAAGCCCAGGTCGCTACTTCACTTTCGAGGCATTCTAATCAACTATGTTTGAAGATGTTCAGCAAAGCGTGAGTTTTCCTGATCTTGAAGCCGAAGTTCTGGCTTATTGGAAACAGCGCAAGGTTTACGAAGAGTCGCTTGCCCGTCGTGCCGATGCGCCGCGGTTTGTGTTCTACGAAGGGCCACCTACCGCCAACGGACTGCCACATCCGGGGCATTGCCTGACCCGTGCGATAAAGGATCTGTTTCCGCGTTACCGGACAATGCGTGGTTATCTTTGCGAACGCAAGGCCGGCTGGGACACGCACGGTTTGCCGGTCGAGGTCGAAGTCTGCAAAGAACTCGGCATCCACTCCAAGGATGAGATTGAAGCCTACGGAGTCGAACGGTTCATTCACAAGTGCCAGAAAAGCGTCTGGCGCTACATGCAGGAGTGGGAACGCCTCACGGAACGGCTTGGATTTTGGCTTCACCTCGACGAAGCCTACGTTACTTATCATCAAAGTTATGTCGAAAGTGTTTGGTGGTCGCTGAAGACTCTTTTTGACCGTGGCTTACTGTACCAAGGCCACAAGATCGTCTGGTGGTGGGCACAGGGAGGTACAGCGCTGAGTTCAGGCGAAGTGGGGCAGGGCTATCGCGAGGTCGCCGACCCCAGTGTTTACGTTCGTTTTCCACTGGTTGACCAGGCTGAGACGTCGCTGCTGGTCTGGACCACGACGCCTTGGACGTTGCCGAGCAATCAATTCGCGGCCGTCAACCCCGAGCTGGAATACGCGACCGTCGTCGATTCCGAAAGCGGCCAGCGGCTCGTGATGGCGGCCGCATTGGTCGACACTATTGCCGAAAAGGTCAAACGCGAACTGATCGTTGAGTCAACCTGTTCTGGCAGCGAGTTGATCGGGCTGCGTTACCGGCCGCCTTTTGACTATTACCACGCAAGTCTGGGTGAACAGCTCGGGCAGCTTGTCGAGGGTGGCCACCAGCACGTCGCTTGGCGAATTGTGCCCGCAAAGTTTGTGAATATCGATAGCGGCACGGGCGTCGTACATCAAGCGCCCGCCTTCGGCGAAGTTGACTACGACGTATTGGTCGCTGAGCAAGCACGCTTTTTGGACGGCGACGCTCCTGACCTGATCTGCGCGGTGGGGCCAGATGGAAAGTTCACTAGCGAGGCCCCAGACTATGCCGGCCGCTGGGTCAAGGAGGCCGACAAGGACCTCGCGCGCGATATGCGCCGTCGTGGACTGCTCTTTCATCAAGAGCAATGCGTGCACGAATATCCATTCTGTTGGCGCGCGGAAGAGGACCCATTGATCCAGTACCCACGCCGCGGTTGGTTCATTCGGACGACAGCGATCAAACAAGCAATGCTTGCCAACAATCGGCAGGTTAATTGGTTGCCCGAACATATCCGCGACGGGCGTTTTGGCAATTTTCTCGAGTCGAACGTCGATTGGGCCCTTTCGCGCGAAAGGTATTGGGGTACGCCGTTACCCATCTGGCAATGTGAAGAAACCGGCTTTCAAGAAGCGATCGGCAGCTACGGCGAATTGCTCGACAAGCCAGGTGTCTCGGGCATGGAAGTTTGGGAAGAGGCCAAGGCAAAAAAACCAGATTTGGCAGACGATCTAATGGTTCACAAACCATATATCGATGCCATCACTTACGATTCGCCGCGGGCGGCTGGCAAGCGGATGCGCCGCGTTCCCGAGGTCATCGACTGTTGGTACGACTCCGGAGCGATGCCATTTGCACAGTGGGGATACCCGCAGCAGAACACGGACCGCTTCAAGGCGCTTTTTCCCGCCGATTTTATCAGCGAAGCACTCGATCAAACACGGGGTTGGTTCTATTCGCTGCTTGCAATCAGCACGTTGCTGTTTGGCGACGAGGAAGGTGGTGAGGAACTCGCTTACCCGCATCCTTTCCGCAATTGCATTGTCCTGGGGCTCATGCTTTCCGAGTGGTGGGAGGACAAGAACGGCAAGATCTTTCTCAGCGAAGAAGAAGCGCGCGCGGCGGCCGGCAAGAACTTCAAGCATGCCGCCGGGAAGATGTCCAAGAGCAAGCGCAACTACCGCGAGCCGCGTGAAATCTTCGACCGTTACGGTGCGGATGCGCTGCGCTGGTATTTTTTTGCCAACCAGCCGCCGTGGACTTCGATCCGCTACAGCGAACGAACGATCAAAGATAGCATTCCCGAGTTCCTGTTGCGACTTTGGAACGTCTATAGCTTCTTCGTTATCTATGCCAAAATCGACGGGTTTGATCCGTCCGCGGAGCTGTCGGGCGATGTTGGACAGTTGGGTGCCAGTCGCTTGGCCGACGCAGACGGATATCGGCCGGTCGCACAGCGCGGTGAGTTGGATCGTTGGGTCCTCAGCGAACTAAATCGCACTGCGAAACAGATTGTCCAGCGAATGGACGCTTACGATAACTTCAATGCTTGCGCCGCGATCAATGATTTTGTGGATGGCTTGAGTAACTGGTACGTCCGCCGTAGTCGCGATCGATTTTGGAGCGGCGACAAGGAGTCAACTGACAAGCGAGATGCGTATTGGACGCTATATGAATGCTTGCTCATGACGAGTAAGCTGATCGCGCCTTTTGTTCCGTTCATTGCTGAGGTGATGTGGCGCAACCTGACCGGTGGTTTCGATAAGGCAATTGACAGCGTACACTTGTGCGATTATCCGCTGGCGGATGATGCGATGATCGACAATGAGCTTTCCGAGCGCATGCGCTTGGTGCGAGTCATTTCGTCGCTCGGTCGGGCCGCACGCATGAAAGCAAAACTCAAAGTGCGACAACCGTTATCCAAAGTTGAAGTGATTCTTGCCGATGACACCCATCTGGCCTGGTTGCAAGCGCACGCGGCCTTGATTTGCGATGAACTGAACGTCAAGGAAGTCGGTTTTCCGCGAAATCCGGATCAGTACATCACGTATCGTATCCAACCGAACTTTAAACGATTGGGGCCACGTGTTGGCAAGCAAATGCCACAGATCAAGAAAGCGCTGGCCAGTGTTGACGCACGGAAGTTATTGGCGGACATTGCGGCGAGTGGCAGGGCCGTGCTGGAGCTGGGCGAAAGCCGGGTAGAACTCGAACGGGACGATGTCGAAAAACAATTACAAGCCAAAGAAGGCTACGTTGCCGAGGATCA
>CBDUAB010000113.1:0-7753 GCA_965365045.1 uncultured Planctomycetales bacterium | reverse complement strand
GTGTCGTTGGTGGTTATTTATATAGCGTGATAATTCTGGACATCGATAAGCATCATTATTGGTTCAATTCGGCGCAATTCGTCGGCAGTTGGGACTTGTTTACGGGAATTGTCAAAAGCTTGTTCTTTGGCGCCGCGATCGCCATGGTTTCCTGTCATCGTGGCTTTAACTGCGGCGCTGGTGCGGAAGGCGTTGGCCGCGCGGCGACGTCGTCATTCGTGACGTCGTTCGTGCTAATCCTGATGCTCGACCTATTCCTAAACATAACAATGGACGCGATTTTCTTTTCGATCTGGCCCGAAGGAGCGACTTTGGTTTAATTCGCGCGACTGTTTCAGGTGGGCATGCATTCCAAACTGAACGTGTGAAAATGACAAAAATACGCAATTGCGATGCAATCCACCGAAGTGACTTTTCGTAGTTCAGACAGATCCGACGAAGATCAACCGTTGGTCGATATTCGCCGATTGCACGTGAGTTTCGGTAATCAAAACGTGCTGCGGAACATCACTTTGCAGGTGCCGCGTGGCGAAACATTGGCGTTGATTGGTGAAAGCGGTTGCGGCAAGACCGTTTTGATCAAGACGATCATTGGTCTGGTACAACCGACACGCGGCGAAGTGATGTTTGACGGTTCGAACTTCCAGCGGCTCGACGAGCGCGAGCTGGCACATCAGCGCACTCGCTTTGGATTTGTCTTTCAACAGGCGGCTCTTTTTGACAGTCTGACGATAGGGCAAAACGTCGCTTTCCCATTAAAGCAGCAGGGTCGTCAGGACGAGCAGCAAATTCGTCAGATTGTTTCGACACGGTTAGCCGAAGTCGGGCTTCCGGACTCGGTCATCGACAAGCGACCGGCGGAACTTTCCGGAGGCATGCGCAAACGCGTTGGCTTGGCACGGGCTTTGGTATTGGATCCCGAGATCATGCTTTACGACGAGCCGACAACCGGCTTGGACCCGATCATGAGTGACATCATTAACGAGCTGATCGTGCGGACGCGCGACCGTTCCAATGCCACGAGCATTGTAGTGACGCACGACATGAATTCGGCTCGTAAAGTGGCTGATCGGATTGTCATGATCTATCCACTGCCGCGTCTCCAACGTGATGAAGGGCAGATAATCTTCGATGGAACGGTAGAAGAACTCGACAACACCGAAGACGCACGTGTTCGACAGTTTATCAACGGCGAAGCGGGTGATCGCCTCATGGAATTGCGCGATCAAGCGCGATTGCATGACGACGTATAGATTCAACCTTCAGAGCGACCAGGGATACATGCCATCATGAACGATCGACTGATGGAATTCCGTGTTGGTATTGTGATACTGGCGACAATCTTCGTGCTTGCCATACTCATTGTGTTCTTTGGCGAACTGCCGACAATTGCTCGCGACCAATACACGTTGTTCGTGCGTTTTGACGAAGCTCCTGGTGTCACGGTGGGCACGCCGGTGCGCAAGAGCGGCATATTGATTGGTCGTGTCAACGAAGTCGACTTGCGTGACGACGGTGTTTGGGTGACAGCCAAGATTGATCGTAAGCGCAAGATATCGAACGACGAAGTTTGCCGGATTAGCACCAACAACATCATTGGTGGAGACGCCGCGTTAGAGTTTTTGCCAAGTAATCGGCCGGCGACAGGCGATTTGCTCCAGGACGGTGACTATCTCGAAGGTTACGTTGCGCGCGACCCGTTGCAGGCACTCACCGCGGTCGAGGATTTGATGCAGACGGTCGTTAATCTCGAAGGGCAAGTGCGGACCGCGCTGGTGTCGATTCAAGGTGCCGGTGATGAAGTGAGTAGCGTGGCCCGCAGTCTTAACGCGGTCGTGCAAAACAATCAGGAACAGTTTCAGCGGATTATGAGCAATGCCGAGGTGGTGATGAATCGATTCGATTACGCCATGGGTGCTTTCGATTCGTTTCTCGGTGACGAAGAGGCCCAAGTCAGGCTACAGCAATCCATCGGTCAGATTCCAGAAGTACTAGATGAAGCACGGCAAATGATGTCGGCTTTTAGGTCGGTGGCCGTCCGGGCAGAAAAGAACTTGGCCAACATCGAAGGTATCACCGAACCGCTCGGTGCCGCTGGCGGCGCGTTTTTTGACCAGATTGGCGAAAGCTTTGACAAAATCGGCGAAAGTCTTGGCAAGCTTGAGGGTTTGGGCGATAGCTTGGAAAACCTCGACGTGCTCATCGGCGAGCTAACCACATTTAGCAAATCACTCAATAGCCCTAACGGCACGATTGGACAACTTGTGCAAAATCGCGAACTCTACGATCGCCTGAACCGAACCGTGGGCAATTTCGAGATGCTCACGCGGCAAATCGAGCCGGTCGTCAGGGACGCTCGCGTTGCCATGGACAAGGTCGCGCGGAATCCCTCCCGGCTGGGATTGCAGGGGTTGCTGAATCGCCAGCGGTCCGGGCTGAAATATTGATCAACCCTCAATATCCATCGACGATCTCAATTCCTCGCGATCATATTCCATGAGAGCGGCTGTGACTGGCTCGAGATTGCCGGCAATGATCTGGTCGAGTTTGTAGAGTGTCAAGTTAATGCGGTGATCAGTTAAGCGGTTTTCCGGAAAGTTGTACGTGCGAATGCGCTGGCTGCGGTCACCGCTGCCGACGAGCGTTTTTCGTTGGTCGGCACGTTTGGCATGTTCCTCTTCTTTTTTTCGCTCATAAAGTCGCGACTTAAGTACGCGAAGTGCTTTGGCCAAGTTTTTGTGCTGGCTCTTTTCGTCCTGGCATTGCACGGCGATACCCGATTCAAAGTGTAACACGCGGATTGCCGATTCCGTTTTATTTACGTGTTGCCCTCCCGGACCACTGGCATGGAATTTGTCGATTCGATAGTCATCGGGTTTGAGGTCGATTTCGACGTCTTCCGGTTCAGGAAGTACGGCGACAGTCGCGGCCGATGTGTGAATTCGTCCTTTGGCTTCCGTGTCAGGTACGCGCTGCACTCGATGTCCGCCACTTTCGTATTGCAACTCGCGATAAACGCCTTCGCCCGAAAAGGCGAGAATAATTTCCTTGAAACCACCCAATTCGGTCGGATTGGCGTTGAGGATTTCGATTTTCCAGGGTTTGGTCTCGCAGTGTTTCTTGTACATCTGGAACAAGTCTCGCGCGAACAATGCGGCCTCGTCGCCACCCGTACCGGCGCGGATTTCCATCACGCAGCGAGTCCGGCCAGCGTCTTCGCCGCCCACGGTATGGTCAAGCAACTGCCGCCAGATTTCTTCACGCTGCTCTTTTAGCTCCGGCAACTCAGCCTCCGCTAACTCAGCCATCTCCGGATCGCTGGACATCATCTCCGTCGCTTCGCTGATTTGCTGGTTGATCTTCCGAAAATTGCGGTACTGTATCGCCAGCTTGGTGAGCGAGCCATGCTCCCGGGCCACGGCAGCCAACCGATGTGAATTGCCGAGAACATCCGGATCGACTAGTTGCCGCTCGAGTTCTTCGAAGCGGGCCAATTTTCCGTCGAGCATTTCGCGCATGGCGTTGCCTCGGGGTGGTGAATACACAGCGCGGCCAGCCGAACCACGCATCGTTTGCGATCACGGATTTGTGAAATGATAATCCGCGTGAGCCAAAGAGGAAAAGGCTAAGAACCGCGAGCCTTGCTCTTTTTCTTTTTTGCCGGCTTTTGTAGGCTTGCATAGCCGCCGCTCGAGAATTTCTTCTGGAATTTCTCGATCCGACCGGCAGTGTCTACGTATTTGAGCTTGCCCGTGTAAAAAGGGTGGCAGTTACTACAGATATCCACCTTCAACTCTTTGCGCGTGCTGCGCGTCGTAAACTTGTTCCCGCAACCGCAGGTGACATTGGTGTCAAAGTAATCTGGATGGATGTCTTTCTTCATGACCGCGAGCCATTTACCGAAGATATTGCCTAATAGCTAATTCCAGAGCGTACCATAGCTGGCCTATGTCTTCAAGAGCCTTAGACATTAGTCATTCACAACACGCGTCCCAGCATCGTGAACGGTCATTTAGTGACATCAGTCCTTTCCTGTGGAGCGCCTGCCAGCCAGTCGGCCACAATCGTATCGATGAGCAACTGGACGACATGATAGGTCACAATCGGCAGGATCATCAGTCCGCCGCCAATCATAAACGCAACCTCCAGGCCGACCGGTAGTGTCTTCTGGCTGCTCGCGAATCCGATTGCAATCCAATCGCCGCGAGGCATGCCACAGACACGGCCCAAAAGTTGGCCGAGCACGAGTAGGGTCACATGGATGATGAAAACGCAGATGGCCATGTTGAGGAAACTTCCAATTGCTAAGTTGCCGGCGTTTTCGGTATCGCGAAAATATAGACCACACTTCACCGCGCCCGTTAAAACAATGAAGAGAATCCCAATCTGTGCCAGAACGGCGAATAAGTGCTTCTGACGATCCGCCCACAAACCAACGCGTTTGTTCTGCCGGAGCACTTGCGCACATATCATCGGCAGTACAACGAGCAGTGCCAATTTCCACATCATCTCGAGCAGGTTGATTTCCACATCGGCGCGCCCTGCTGTGGTAGCCAACCACAACGGTGTTAAGACAAAGCACGCCATATTGGTCACGACCGTGACCATCACGGCGACGGCATCGTTGCCACCGGCCCTGCGCGTCCAAACCGCGGCGGAAGCAAGTGTGCAGGGCACCGTGGCCGCAACCAGTACGCCCAGCGCGAGTTCACCTGTTAAGAACGATGACGACAGCATCCACGCCAACAACGGTAACACGCCGAAATTCAACGCGACGGCCAACAAGGTCGCCCAGGGTCGACGCATGGCGTTCCAGATTTCGTTCGTTTCCAGCACCAGCGCAGTCATGAATATTACGCTAGCGATAATGACATTTCGCAGCGTATTGGCCGTTACCAAAAAGGCCAGTGGGCTTGGCATTACGAAGCCGGCAAACAGAACGATCGCCAAACACACCAGGAACCATTGCTTTAGGAGGCGAGCTCGCATGCTAGCGTTGATACGTTGAATTGTGGTGATTTCCGTGCAAACTAAGTAGTGCGTCCAAGTGGGCTTGTCAACGTGCCGTAGTGCAAACTTGACTATCGCTTGGGTTTTGCAGTGACTAGAATCAACAGGTGAACGAAACGGGCGATACTCCGACCCAGTGCGCTGGATTCCCCCAGACGTTCCAACGGTTCGGATGGCATGCCGGTCGACATGCCGAGATGCATTGAGTTTTGCCCTTCGAAAGCTGTTTTCCGCAGATCATGTTACGTTATTGGACCGCCGGCGAATCCCACGGCAAGACTTTATTGGCACTCATCGACGGTTTTCCCGCCGGCGTAACACTGGAAACCGACTCGATTGACGCGGAATTGCGTCGTCGCCAAGGTGGTTACGGTCGTGGTGGGCGACAGCGAATCGAAAGCGATCGCGTCGAGATATTAACGGGGATTTGGAAAGATACGACGCTCGGTAGTCCCATTGCCCTGCAAGTTGTCAATCGCGATTACAAACTCGAACGCCTCGAAGATCTGCAACGACCACGACCTGGTCATGGCGATCTAACAGGTGCGATCAAATTCCTTGGCTCAATCCGTGGCGTCTTGGAACGAGCAAGCGCCCGTGAGACAGCCGTGCGTGTCGCCGCGGGCGCGCTCGCAAAGCAATTGTTGCGTGAGTTCGGTATCGAAGCGTTAGGATACGTCGTCGAATTGGGAGGCCGACGCGTCGAACCACCGCTCGGTAGCATCGATGAGCACCGCCAATTACGCGATGCGAGTATTATTTATTCGTTAGACCCAAGTAAGGACGAAGACTTCAAGCAGTTTATCGACGATACCGGAAAATTGGGCGATACGCTTGGGGGTGTTGTCGAAGTTCGTGTCGAAGGACTGCCATTTGGACTTGGCACTCACGCTCAGTGGGATCGCAAGCTCGACGGACGCTTGGCGCAGGCAGTGATGGCCGTACAAGCCATTAAAGGTGTCGAGATTGGCTTGGGATTCGAGGCGGCGCGCCGACCCGGTTCCAAGGTGCACGATCCGATCCAATTCGATACGGACAAACGCGATACGGCGTCGCTGGGCTATACCCGTCCGACGAATAACGCGGGCGGTCTCGAAGCAGGCATGACGAATGGTCAACCTCTGGTAATTCGTGCCGCCAAGAAGCCGATCAGTACTTTGCGCAAGCCATTGGAATCAATCAATATGGACACCAAAGAGACGGAAGAGGCGGAATACGAACGAAGCGACGTGTGTGCGCTTTCGGCCGCCAGCGTGATCATCGAAAACGTTGTTGCGTTTGAAGTCGCCGCGGCAGTTATCGATAAGTTCGGTGGTGACAGTCTTGAAGAAATGAAGGCTCGCTGGCAGCTTTTTCAACAAATGGCAGGCGAGCGCTGAATAAATTCGAAATCTTCTGAGGCATCGACACGGCGGTCGCTATGTACTCCATTTCACGTCGAACCGTCTGCCGTCTTACTTTTATAATGCTGGGGATACTCCCGCTGGTTGTTACCGTCGTGGTCGCTGGATGGCGGAACTGGCAGTTCGATGCAGACTATTATGCTTCGTTTGTTAGTCGAGTGTCGGGCTGTCGAACGACCGTCGGCGATGTCACTTTCGTACGTCCTGGAACTGTTCGGCTCGAGCAGGTGAGAATTGAGGACACCGAAACGGGCAAGCTGTTTCTCTTCTTGCCGCGCATCGACGTACGCCAGGCAGATCAAAGTGTATTGCTATCGATTCCAGAGGCGCACGTACAAAATTCAGCGGGCGATCGAGTTCTGTTTGTCGTCCACGAACGAGTGTTGCGTCAGCCGGATTTATTGACTGTGC
Source organism: uncultured Planctomycetales bacterium (assembly GCA_965365045.1). Taxonomy (GTDB): domain Bacteria; phylum Planctomycetota; class Planctomycetia; order Pirellulales; family Pirellulaceae; genus CBDUAB01. The sequence continues at coordinate 929 of CBDUAB010000113.1, read as the reverse complement.
CTATCATAGTAACCATTGATCAGATTCATTTTAACGGGCGTCAAATAGACACGAGTGACACAAGTCCGAAAGGCACGACTCGGTTGGTGGACAATCGCTTCGAATTTCGCCAATTTAACCAGGGCAGCGAACTGAGGGGCGAGTTGCGGCCGTCGGATTCGCGCGGTCCGCATTCCATCGAGCTGACAGTTCGTCGCACATTTGGAGAATTGCCTGCAACCACAATCGCATTGCAGACGCACGAGCATTGGCTCGCTGCAAACCTTTTGATTGGCCAGCAGAAATGGCTGCCACAGTTGTCCGCTTCCGCAACATTTTGCGGAGATCTATATATCGATGTCGACGCAAATGGTTGGAGCGGAGAGGTGTTCGGTAGATTTCATGCGGTCGACTTAGGGCAACTGATCGGCGATCGCTTTGGCGGATTTGTGACCGGCAACGCAAACGCCGTTGTGCGGACTGCTCGCTTTGCAAACAGTCGCGTGCAAGAAATCGATGTGGACGTCGATGCAGGGCCGGGCGAGTTGGGTACGCGTCAACTAAAGGCTGCTGTCGAAACCTGGCAGCTACAGTGGAGCGAGCCACCAGGATTGGACAAGGCGTCGATAGCGTACGAAAAACTTGCCATTTCGCTCTTTTTAACCAAGGATGGGTTGGAATTGGCTGGTCGCTGCGAGAGGGACAACGGCACGCTGCTGACGCTGCGATCCGGAGCGGTCCTCGGCCATCCGGGGCTTCTTTCCGTGGAGGCGCCGGTACCGTCAATTATAAGCGTCCTGCTGCCAACGGAACCGCCGCCGCGATTTCATATCTCGGCCGAAGCTGATGCGTTGTTGCGTGTCTTGCCGCTGCCTTCGGCAAACACCGAAGGGCCAATGTAGAATCTGGCTCCGTGGACGAGCAAGGGAGAGGCGAACGGGGGCCGTTAG
>CBDUAB010000112.1:0-7767 GCA_965365045.1 uncultured Planctomycetales bacterium | reverse complement strand
TACACGGAGGCGATGCAATCGTTGTGCGGGCAGTTGAACGCGATGTCGCCGAGCCTGACCGAAACGAGCCACGGTCTCCGCTTCTTCGTCAAACCCCGCCCTGTCAGGGAATGAGCAAGACAGAATCACCACGGGGGTACGTCAGGATATCTGGAGCCTGTTCCGGCGGCCATCTCCCACCGATACCGACCTCGCGATTCATGCCGGAACAGCGCGGCGTGGAAGGCGACAACCAACACTACGCCACTCGCGCCGATCGTTCCGGCCTACATAAAGTAATGTCAACCACTTTGTTACGGATTCCGAACGGCATCAATCAAAGCCAACACATTCTCGACGGGCGTTTGCGGCAGGACACCGTGGCCCAGGTTAAAGATGTGGCCTGGCCGGCCGCCTGCCATATCCAGGATGTCGCGCGCACGCCGACGGATTTCTTTTGGATTCGAAAAGAGAATCAACGGGTCGAGGTTTCCTTGAACCGCGCGTTCGTAGCCGACCGTCTCCCACGCTTTGTCGAGCCGAATCCGCCAGTCGATACCCACCACGGTGGGATTTGCTGCCGCCAGACACGGCAGCAGGGCCGGGTTGCCCGTAGCGAAGCTGATCACGGGGACGCCCGGTTTTAGCGACGCGATCAACTTCGTTACGTACGGCAACACGTAGCGACGATAATCGTCCGGTCCGAGGCAGCCAACCCACGAGTCAAACAGCTGAACGCACTGGGCACCTGCCGCGATTTGAGCATTAAGATACATGGAAATGGAGTCAACAAAGCGCTCCATCAACGTGCGCCAGGCGCCTTCGTCTCGGTACATGAGCGTTTTGGTGTGGACGTAATGTCGGCTCGCCCCACCTTCGATGACATAGCTTGCCAAGGTAAACGGGGCCCCCGCGAAGCCAATTACCGGAATGTCGGCGGGTAGCTCGTTGCGCGTCATTCGCACCGTGTCGGTCACGAAGCTCAGCGAATCGACACTTTCCAACGCCGTCACGCGGTCCAGATCGGCCGCTTCGCGAACTGGATTGTGGATCACGGGACCTTCGCCTGGTGCGTATTCTAGATCGAGGCCCATAGGTTCCAGGATCGGCAGTAAATCGGAAAAGATGATGGCGGCATCCACACCTAACCGCTTAACGGTCGTGACCATGATTTCGGCACAGAGTTCCGGGTCCTTACACAATTCAATAAAAGTTGTCCGCTTTCGAATTGCGCGGTACTCGGGCAAATATCGCCCCGCCTGCCGCATGAGCCAAATCGGCGTAACGTCCGTCGGTTCGCAACGACACGCTTTCATGAATGGACTGTCATACCAAGGTGCGCGTTCGTCGCTAGGATGACTGGTAGGTCCGGATAATGTCACGCGGATGCTGTTTTTCCGTTGCAGTAAATCATGACAAGCCACAGCCATCTCCCGGACTAGATGGCCCAGTTTTGGTCGTGACGGTTCAAAGTCAACGGTAATACGATGGAAACGCAAGGCTTCGCTTGTCGTCGGTCCGATCGAACCAAGGACGGACTTCTGCATTTCGCCGCGGACATCTTCCGACAATCCCAGTCGTTCCGCCAATCCGAGCACGTTTGTCACTTGGTGCGCGGAAGTAAAAAGCACGATGTCGCGGTCACCGTCGGCAATGGCGCGTACATTTGATTCGAGTTCCGTTATGTCCGTGGGGAATTCCCAACGATACACGGGCACGCGGACAACTTGCGCTCCGCGGGCTTCGAGTCCAGCGATGAGGCTGGGATTGGGTTTGCCGTATTCTTGCAAGCCAACTTTCAAATTCGAGATGGAAATGTTCTCGTCAATTGTGCTGAGCAATTCGCGCCACGTGTTAGGCTCCGGAACTATGTGAGTCGGCGTGAGACCAACCTCCTTCATCGCCGCCAACGGTTTTGGACCACGTACAATGGTCGTGATGTCGGCCAAAGAAGACAGATATCGATCGCGTGCGATGTGACTTTCGACAGTTGCCAGCAAGTGCCGAAATCCGACACCGGTTAAGAATATCATTACCTCGACGCTTCCGGTAAGAAGCTGCTTGGCAAACTCGATTGCAGCCGGATTGTCCGCCAGCGGGACTTCGCGCATGGAAGGGCTCACAAAAGGAACGCCACCACTGCGTTCGATTAGCCGGGCAGTTTCTTGCGAACGGCGGCTTTCAAAGGCCGCCACTCGCAGCCCATCGTAGTCCGCGGACTGAGGAGTGTTCATCTCGGGATTATGACCTAGTCTTTCCTTTGCTCGCGGCGTCTTGTTCGCAGCCTGTTGAGAATACCACGTCGCGGCGGTGAATCGGTAGGTTGTTCCGACGGCGAGACATCCGCCGGTGGCTCAAGAACCTGGCGAATCCGGTCGCGGAGATTTGGCAGCAGTCGATCATCATCCGTCGGTTCATCGCCAGCGAGACGCTCCCGACGCCGTTGCACCAATTCACTCAAGACCGCCTCCAAATCAATTCCCTCCGACGTAGCATTTGGATCGAACAGATTCGGCATCAATTCGGCCAGAAGTTCACTACCTTCGTCAAGCAATCCGCGGCCGCTGGCCACTGGTGCCGAAAGAGTACCGTGTATAGGAATCTCGATTTGCCGCCGACTCAATGAATCTACGAGTGGCGAGTCCCGCTTGCCCAAGTCCGGAAGTGTCACCGTGGCTACCAAATCGAGCGATTGGTCGAGGCCCACATACCCGGAAGTTTCCACGGACAACGTCCCCACCTCAAATCTCAGTCCCTGATGCCAAACGGCCCCGTCAGCCATTTTGAAATGAACTGGGTTTTCTTCGATCAACTGAATGGATCCTGGCAAACCGATTCCCATCAAGATCTGTTTCACAAGGTTGTTGGCACCCACGTGGACGGAGTGGATTTTGAGGATGCCTTCGATGTGCGCCGACGAGAGATCTGAAAGCGGCAGACGCGCTTCCTCGATCGACAACGAAAAATTGCCTTCAACAGACGAAGCGTCCGCCAACACGGGCGCAATGAATTTGAGAATGTCATTGCCAATCTCGGGCGTTAACTCTAAATCGTCAATGAGTAGGCCCGGTTTGATAACCACGCACGATGTCGCTGACTCACTGGTAGGACGTTCCAGCTCAACGGTCACATTGAGCGATTCGAGTGTCCAAGGTGACGCATCTGGTGCGCGGCGAAAGTGAAAGCAACCGTCCCGGAGATCACAAGACAATGTTAATTTTTCCGATAGATCGCTAGCCGAATAAGCACGGTTGTTGCCAAAGGTACGACTGAAATTGGAGTTTCCATTTGCGTCAAGAAACAAACTCACTTCCGGTTTCTCAAGCTGAACATGCCCTAAACGATGCGGTGCCAGTAGTCGCTGCCAAAGCGGTAGGTCCGCCGAAACTTTGTCAACGGTGACCAGCGGCTCGTCGTCGGGTGTCGATAAGCGAAGTCGCCGTATTTCGGGCGGTGACAGCCAGCCCAGCTTGAGATCGTCGGCGCTGATACGTGCTGGTCTCATAACGCTGGTCCGTCGCAGGATGGCATCACGGCAAGGGGGGAGACTCAACAACGTTGGTGCCAGCGCAAACAGCACTATCACGGTCAGTATCATTGCCGTGAGCACGCTTCGTCGCCCGATGAGTTTTCGTCGCTGCGGGTCGCCAATTTTCGGGGGCATTATCGAACTGGAGTATAAAAAGGACTGTTTCGCCGGCGAAGCTAGTATCAAGACGTCCGGTTTTGACGGTGTGCGCCTTGAAAAAAGCTACAATTATCCGCTGGCATCTTTGTCTGGAAATGGCCCTTTGCCATAATCGTAGATATTAAGGGAAGATATTAATTACGTGACATCATAATAACCGTTCGGGATGGCAAATGGCATTTCCTGCCAAACTAGACCAACAAATTCAGTTGGTTGCAAGGCAAACGTTGTTCGGAGCGGCTGCATGTCCATGGTTGAAGGCGATGAAACGGGAATTATGTCCACTGCTACGAAAATGAACGCACTCGAATCACAACAAGAACATTTTATCAATCGCGAGCTTAGCTGGTTGGAATTCAACGCGCGCGTCCTCGAAGAGGCTCAGGACGATTCGACGCCGCTGTTGGAACGTGTCAAGTTTCTGTCCATCTTCAGCTCGAATCTCGACGAATTCTTTATGGTTCGTGTGGCAGGGTTGCGGGAGCAAGCGTACGAGGCCGGAGTGCCTCAAGACCACAATCCTGACGGAATGCGGGCGATTGATCAATTAGTGCAAATTCGCAAACGGACCCTCGAACTCGTCAAAAACCAGTATGCATGTCTCAATGAGAGCGTCATTCCGGCGTTAGAGGCGGAAGGCATCTCGATCGTACCGTACGAAGAAGTGGCGGACGACGAGACTTTGGACACGTATTTTCACGAGACCGTGTTCCCAATCATTACGCCGATGGCCATCGACCCCAGTCATCCGCGCCCGCGCTACCACAATCGTGCGCTGTACGCCATGGCACGTTTGCGCCGCCGTACCGGTCTGGGGCCAAAGAATCTGTATGCCGTTGTCCAATTGCCACAGGTCTTGCCTCGCCTGATACCGGTACCAACCCGTAAGAAACCGTTTCGCTTCATTCTGCTTGAGGAACTGATTCGGGCGCGCCTACCGGAGCTGTTCGGCGGTTTTGAGGTCGAAAGTTCGACGACGTTTCGACTCACACGCGACAGCGATTTGGATCTGATCGAACGTGAATCCGATGACATGTTGCGATTGATCGAAGAACGACTTCGGGCGCGTCGTCGAGCCGATGCCGTGCGATTGGAAGTTGCAGCCGACGCTGACGAAGATCTCGTTGACATGATTGCCGCACAAGAGGAAGTCCGCAAAGATTCCGACAGATACGACGAAGTTTATCATGTCCCGGGGCCCGTCGACCTGACAGGTTTGGGTTCGCTGCTGCGATTGCCAAACTTGGAACATTTGCGTGATCCTTCGTTTGTACCGCAAATGCCCCGCGGTTTGCGGCGATCGGGAGAAGATTTACTGGCGGCGATCACACGTCACGACGTGTTGTTGCACCATCCTTTCGACTCGTTTGTACCGGTCGTCGATTTCGTGAGTACGGCAGCCGACGATCCACAAGTCTTGGCGATTAAACAGACGCTCTATCGGACGAGTGGTGATTCACCCATCATTCAATCGCTGATGAGAGCTGCTGAGAACGGTAAACATGTGACGGCACTTGTGGAACTCAAAGCTCGTTTCGACGAAGAAGCAAATGTCGAATGGGCGCGTCAGCTCGAAAGGTCCGGTGTGCACGTCGTTTACGGATTCATGGATCACAAGACCCATTGCAAGGTTTCGTTAGTAATACGCCAAGAAGATTCGGGTGTGCGCCGTTATGCGCATCTTGGTACCGGCAACTATAATCCCACGACCGCTCAATTATATACGGATTTGGGATTGTTTACGGCGGACGAAGATATGGCTTCGGATGTATCGGCGCTATTCAATCTGCTCACAGGCTACTCTCAAGGACACAAATGGAGCAAGTTGGTTGTGGCGCCTGAATCGTTGCAAAAGCGAACCGTCGAATTGATCGACGAACAAACAGAACGGGCAGAAAACGGGAAACCGTCCCGGATCCTTGCAAAATTGAATTCACTGGTCGATTCGAGTGTCATTAAGTCGCTGTATCGCGCCAGCCAAGCCGGTGTTTCCGTGGATTTGATCGTGCGCGGAATCTGTTGCTTGCGTCCAGGAATTCCTGGCGTATCGGAGAACATTCGCGTACGCAGTATTGTCGATCGCTTCCTTGAACACAGCCGAATCTTCGTATTTGGACCGGATGACGACGCCAAAGTGTTTCTATCCAGCGCCGATTGGATGCCGCGGAATTTCTATCGCCGCGTGGAAATCATGTTTCCCTTGGAGTCTCCGGCCATCAAGAAACGAATTATTAGCGAGATCCTTCCGTTTTATTTGGCGGACAATGTCAAGGCTCGCGAACTGCGACAGAACGGGACATACCGACGCGTGAAAGCCGGAGCCGATGAGCCGAGTCATCGGGCACAATCCGAATTGCTGGAACTGCATTTCCAAAACGCGCTGAAAAAGAAACAGACGCTGGGAAGGAGTCTGGACAAGGACTTGTTGGCACCTTCCGAATCAACCGTTTCTTAACGACATAAGCAGACACGGGGAAGAGCATGAAGCGGTTAATCGTCATGCGGCATGCCAAGAGCGATTGGGGTACGAATGCTCCAACGGACCATGCCCGACCACTCAACAAGCGGGGACAGCGGGACGCGCCGCGCGTTGCCCAACAACTGGTCGAGCTAGACTGGCTTCCGCAGTACATTGTCAGCAGCGATTCGGCGCGTACGCGTGAGACTTATGAGTTGATGCGGTCGGCGTTTAATGAAGCGCCACAGGTTGAATTTCTCTCCATGCTATACCATGCTGGGCCCAACGACTTGGCATCCGTGCTGGCGGGAGTTCCGGATACTGTCGCCACCGCCATGGCGCTGGGCCACAATCCGGGCTGGGAACAAGCCGTCCATTGGCTAACTAGCAATGCCATTACAATGACCACCGCCAACGCGGCATTGATCGAATGTGACGTTGATTCCTGGTCGGACGTCGTGCGCCACGCAGGTAGTTGGAAACTGCGTGATGTGATTCGCCCCAAAGAAATCGCGTGATTTCGTGCTGGTCCGCACTCTCATCGATAGCCCGACGCGCAAGTTTTCAAGTTGCACTAGCAACGGTAGCCCGACGCGCGAGCGAGGGACACAAGGTTAATCGTTCCACGGGTTTACGTGATGTGATAGTGCCCCTCGCTCGCGCGTCGGGCTACCGTTGTTTTCGCCAATTACCGTTATTTGAATACGCTAGCGCAACTTCAAAACGCGCAAGCGAGGGGCGCTACAAGCAAGGTTTACCATATTGCCGAGAATTCGGGAAACCAGCAGGCAGACAGGGGGTTTCATCCTCTATATCGCGGTGTGCCCGCGGTAGGCACAATCAAAGCGGCCCACAAACCTCAATCCAATTCAGGAGTTCTTGACATGACGCGAACCGTAATCTTACTCGCAGTTGCCACTGCCGTGATCTTGATGTCAATCGGCAATGTTTTGGCCCAGCAGCCAGAGCGTAGACCCGGCGGTCGTGAAGGACGCGGACCGGGAGGACCAGGTGGCCGAGACTTCGGGCCTCCCCCCAATCCAATCATGGAGGCGCTTGACGCCAACAGCGACGGTGAAATCTCCGCCGAAGAGATCCAGAATGCCGTCGCCGCGCTCAAGAAGCTCGACAAAAACAACGATGGCAAATTGACCCGGGATGAAGTGCGACCCGATTTCGGACGCCGTGGGAGAGGTTTTCGGGGCCCTGGAGGACCTGATGGTCCCGGCGGCGGACCGAATGCGTTTATCGAACGATTGAAGGGTTTTGACGAAAACAAGGACGGCAAGATCACCAAAGACGAATTGCCGGAGCGCATGCAACAGATGATGGGACGTGCGGATACTAACGAGGACGGGGCTCTCGACGAGGAAGAAATCAAGGCCATGGCCGAACGCTTTGGGAGGCGCGGAGGATCGGGCGGTCGCGGTGGCCGCGAAGGTGGCCGTCGTGGCGGTGATCGTCCTCAACGTCCGCAACGGCCTGAATAGTGTGAAACCCAGGCACCTCAAGTGGGTGACACGAGCCGAGTGTCGCTCAATGCGGCTTGGTTGTCGAAAACAGCTGCAACCGAGCCGCAAAACCTAATGGAATTGGATCAATGCGTCACATTTCGCTGTTGTTGCTTATCACCCTGCTGACA
>CBDUAB010000111.1:0-7847 GCA_965365045.1 uncultured Planctomycetales bacterium | reverse complement strand
GGAGGCGTTGCGCGCGGGGAAACCGGAAATTGTCGCGGTGCGTGTACGCTGGCCCGACGGCAGCGAGCAGATTGCCGGCCCCGTCACGGGCGACCGGTTTTATCACTGGACCAAGGGCACTGAACCTCGCGAGTGGGAAGCGCCAGCCTCACTGGTGAATCGCATCAAATCAGAGCCCGGCGAGTTGCCGTTGGTCGAGGATACCGCGGTCGCTCGCGTGGTGATGGCTGGTCGGCCAGCTTTGCCACGCGTGAGTGCTGGAGTCCGCGCGATCGCGAAGCCGACACTGGTGACACTGTGGGCGAGCTGGTGCCCCCCGTGCATGGCGGAGTTGAAGAACTGGTGGGACCAGCGGGATCGGTTCGCCGCGCGCGGGTTGGATGTGCTGATGCTCAACATTGATGATGCCGACGAAAAATCGACCGCGAGCCGGGACGAGATCGCGCGGAGGGCGCTGCGTAAGATCAATGTCGCGTTTCCGGGCGACGTTCTGCCGGCGCGGTCCGCCGCGGTGCTCGACTTTTTCCAGCAGTCTCAGATGTCTCTGCAAACGCCGTTGGCCTTGCCGACTAGTTTTCTTGTCGATGCGCATGGGCGCGTTTCAGTGATTTACAAGGGAGGCGTGACGGCGGAACGAATTCTCGCCGATCTTACGCTGCTGGGTACAGCGGAGGACGATCGCCCTGATCGGGCCGCGGCGTTTCCCGGCCGGTGGCTGCGCCTGCCGCGCGGTGAGGACGCCAATGTGGTGGCCGCGCGTCTACAGGACGAGGCACTGACGTCCGAGGCGATCCGCTACATTGAGACCGCGATCGAGCTTATGAAATCGGGGCATGGATCACGGCGCGCGCGGCCGGCTCTCGATCTTTGGTTCACACTTGCGCGATTGCGTCTCCAGGCCGGCGACAGCGATGGTGCCCTGATCGCTTATCGACAGACGCTCGCGTTCGATCCGGATCACCTCGGCGCCAACAAGGAGGGCGGCAAGCTTTTGTTCGACTCCGGTAAACCCTCCGAGGCGAAGCCGTTGCTGGAGACGGCTATCCGTCTCGACCCCAACGCGAGCGGCAGTTTCAATCTCCTCGCATTAATCGAGCTTCAAATCGGAACACCGGCGCGCGCGATCGAACTCGCCGAGCAATCTGTCGAGATTGCACCCGGCGATGCGAGCGCGCATTTCTCGCTGGGGCTCAGCTGTCAGCAGGCTGGCCATTGGCGGCGTGCCCTGGCCGCCTATCGGCAGACGCTAGAACTGAGCCATGCCTGGCTCGTCGCGCGCAGCAACATGGCGTGGATTCTGTCCACCGCACCGGATGCGTCCGTGCGTGATGGCGTGCTCGCGCTCAAACTTGCCCAGCCCCTTGCCGAATTGAAGACTCGTGATCGTCCGCTGTTTCTGCGCACGCTCGCGGCGGCCCATGCGGAGACCACCGACTTCGAGCAGGCGGCAAACATCGTGCGCCAGACGCTCAAGGAACTCGGACCGAATGCCCACCCACTGAAGGGGCGACTGCGCGAGGATCTTCGTAGCTACGCCGCCGGAGAGCCCGTGCGCATTCAGGCGCTATAAGCAGTCCGACGCCACGAAAGACCAACGCATGTGGCCCCAACCATGAGTAGCCAATTGATCGCCGGTTCCGGAATAGCTACGACCTCGAAACGCGTGAGCTTGGTCAAGGCTTCGCCTCGAGGAGTGTCATCGCCGAAGAATAAGAAGCTGGGCGTTGTGTACGGAAAGTCGTACGGCGACACGGGCGCGATGCCCGAGTAATTTCGCAATGGGCCCTGAAGCACTAGGCTGCTATCGGCGAAGAGCTGATATCCGCCGATGCTGAGGATGAGTTCGTAATTGTGCAGCGCGTCGGTTGTGTCAAAAGTCTGAACCTCGCCAATTGGAAAAGCCGTGTTGACGTCATCTAGAGCGACGATGTTGTCTGTTTGGAACTGCAGCTCAATCCCTGTGAGGTCTTCACTGATGGCGATAATAGCAAAGCCACCACGGTTACGTTGACCAGACGCAAGTGGATCGGTGTCTGGCGTGTCGCTTCCGGCAACTTGGCCCATGGTGAACTCGATAGAAAACGAGCTGTCGCTGAGGTCCATCGTCGGGTTGTTTGGGTGAGAAAAAAACGGTGGGACCTTGCTGAAATAACGGGCCTGTTCCGAGATATCGGAGCGTGTGTCCAATGACAGGACGCCGCCTTCTACGCTCTGAGAGGCTTGAGCGCCTGCCAAGGGATTTGTTGCGAAAAACCAACCCTGTGCGTCCGGCGTTGTATTCACTGACGCGTCGTACAAGATGTTGGCTTCAGCATTCGCGACGGTAAAAACGGCCACCGCCATCGTAAGAAACGCCTTCATGAGTGACTGCCTCCGGAGGATGTTCTGGCGCGGATATGCTGCGCGTCGGAAATTCCTATAACTCTACCTCACGCATATGGATTCAACGGGCGGCAATCGATTCCCGCGGCAGTGGTCGCCGAAAGCGTCCCGGAGCCATCGAGTATTATTCTCTTGAGCGTCGTGGCAATTCTCGCGTGTTCCATTCGGTACAAGTCTTTATCCCATCGGTGCCAACAGTTATTCTGAGTCCAGTATATCGGAGGTGGCGGATTTACCGGCAATACGCCGCTGACAGATCCCCAACCCGCTATCGTTCGCAATGACACGAAGTGGCACTTCACAAACATGATCGCGCGCGGGTGGCGGTTTCCACAAAACAGACGCACAACAGAGGTGAGGAAATGAGCGTAAGACATCTTGGTCATTTTGTGACGATGTTCGTTGCAACCTTTGCGTTGGCCGGATCGCAGCCCGCAAGCGGACAAGACGAGTCGCTACGTTTCTTGGAAACCCGTCAACAAGAACAGCCATTCTTGTTGTTCCTGTCGTACTACAACGTCCACTCGCCAATCACGCCTTATGAGAAGCGCTACGATCATTTCAAAGAGAAAACGACTGCTTCGTTTCAGGACGCAACACCGTTTTGCCAAGAACACCAAGGTATGTCACGCACTCGGCAAGACAACGCTAAGTATGCATCGATGGTTGCAGTCGTCGACGATAGTGTCGGGCAGATTCTCACGGCGCTCGGCACGGATGATTTGGCTGAGAACACGGTTGTCATTTTCTCATCCGCATTATCACGGCTCGACATTATCACGGCTCGACGTGGACGCCGGGTGCGTCGATTCGCGACGGGGATTGGAAACTCATTGAGTTTTATCACTGCGACGAAGTCGAGCTATACAACTTGCAGGACGATCTCGGAGAGAATCACGACTTAAGCAAGAAAAATCCTGCCAAATCGAACGAGTTGCGGATGAAGCTTCGGGCATGGCAACAGCAGCTCGGCGCGAAAATGCCGCGTTCTGTCGAGGTGTCAACCAGCGAGTAGAACTCTTCGGATTACGCAAAAAAAAATCTCGGCGACATCGAAATTCAACAACTGTCCATACGATGATCACAAACGTTTACCTGCCAACACTTTGCGACGAGATCGATGGGCTTCACCGACGACGAACGAATTGGCCCGATTTCGTTAAGTCTCTGTCATAATTGGGTTTGAGTTGTCTTAAGATCCCGTCATTGACGGTCAGGTGCAAAACCGTAAAATGTGGCCCTTTACCCCTAGATATTGTAGTTCTGAACGGCCGAGCTACTATATATGGGATCTATCTGGTTGTACTACTCTCGTGGGGGGTGCGTAGGAAAGCCCACACGAAATCACATTTTTGTGTCTCTAAACACGCTGTGATCCGATAGACATTTAGTGTACTTTTGTATACATAGCGAAGGATTGCTGCAGGAGGCATCGCGTTTACCACAGGAGGTGAATCAGGATGACGTCTGTCGAAACCAAGGTGGGGCATCAAGTCATGGCGACGGAACAAGTGACAGGAGGCCGCCGGTCCGATCCAGCCGCTGGCGGGCTGCATGTCGAGGCCGAGTTTTGTCCAGGTCACGTTAGCGATCCGTTCGAAACGGTAACGTGGGACAAACGGACGGCGGCAATCAAAGGCGAATCCGGAGGTTTGTTGTTCGAGCAACGCGATTGCGAAGTGCCATCAGACTGGAGTCAGTTGGCGACCAACGTCGTTGTGAGCAAGTACTTCTATGGCGAAGTCGGCACCAGTGAGCGGGAAACCAGCGTTCGACAGCTCGTTCATCGCGTCACTCGGACCATCGCTGACTGGGGAATCGAAGACGGTTATTTTGCCACGGCCCAGGATGGAGAGCGCTTTTATCGTGATCTGACGTGGCTCTGCTTGCACCAGCACGGAGCGTTCAATTCACCCGTGTGGTTTAACGTGGGACTTTACCACCAGTATGGTGTGAAAGGCGATCGCTGCAATTGGCGTTGGGATCCCAAAACCCGTCAGGTCGAGCAGCCCGAGAATCCCTATGTTTATCCCCAAGCGTCGGCCTGTTTTATCCAAAGTGTCGGCGACAACATGGAAGACATCATGCGCCTGGCGACAAGCGAGGCGATGTTGTTCAAATTCGGCTCAGGTACGGGAACCGATTTATCGACGCTTCGTTCGCATCGAGAAAGGCTGTCTGGCGGCGGTCGACCGTCGGGACCGCTCTCTTTTATGCGGGTCTATGATCAGATTGCCGCGGTCGTGAAGTCGGGCGGCAAAACCCGTCGGGCGGCCAAGATGCAGTCGCTCAAAGTGTGGCATCCGGACATCCTCGATTTTATCGAGTGCAAGCATAAGGAAGAAAAGAAGGCGCACGTCCTCATTGAAAAGGGCGGCTACGACGCCAACTTCAACGGCGAAGCGTACAGTTCGATTCTTTTCCAAAACGCGAACCTTTCCGTACGCGTCACCGATGAATTCATGCAGGCGGTGGAAAAGGACCAGTCCTGGGCGACGCGTTGGGTGACGGATGCTAGCCAGCCAGGTCCAGAGTTTCAAGCGCGCGAGTTAGTCGACCGCATGGCGGAATGTGCGTGGCACTGTGGTGATCCGGGCGTGCAGTACGATACGACCATTAATCGTTGGCACACGTGTCCTAACTCGGGTCGCATTAACGCCAGCAATCCGTGTTCGGAGTACATGTTCTTGGATAACACGGCTTGCAACTTGGCCAGCGTCAATTTGATGAAATTCCGTCAAGATGATGGCACGTTTGATGTGGATCGTTTTACTGCCGCCTGCCGGCTGTTTTTCATTGCCCAAGAAATCCTAGTCGATCACGCCAGCTATCCCACCGACCAGATTGCCGAAAACAGTCATCGTTTTCGACCGCTCGGTTTAGGCTATTCGAACTTGGGCAGTCTGATTATGTCCAGCGGTAATGCATACAACTCGGACGCGGCACGAGGCATGTGCGGTTCGATTACGGCGATCCTGCACGGCGAGGCAAATCGCACGAGCACGGAATTGGCTGCCGCGGTTGGACCGTTCGACGGTTACGAAGAAAATCGCGATCCGTTCTTGCGGGTCATGCGGATGCATCGTGATGCGGTCGAGCGCGTTGATGACGCGGGTCCAGCGTATCTCAAGCGTGCTGCGCGCAAGGTTTGGGACGATGTGCTTGAACAGGGCGAGCGGCGCGGTTTCCGCAATGCCCAGGCGACCGTGCTCGCGCCGACTGGTACGATCAGCTTCATGATGGATTGCGACACGACGGGTATCGAACCGGACATTGCGTTGGTGAAGTACAAGCAATTGGCTGGCGGCGGAATGCTCAAGATCGTCAATCAGACTGTCCCGCTGTCTTTGCAAACGTTGCTATATGACGATGCGGAAATCGCCGCGATTGGTGCATATATCGACAAGAACGACACGATCGAAGGCGCGGCGGAGTTGAAAGACGAACACCTGCCCATTTTTGATTGTGCCTTTAAGCCGCAAAATGGCCAGCGCAGCATTGATTGGCAAGCGCATGTCGAGATGATGGCGGCCGCGCAACCGTTCTTGTCCGGCGCCATTTCCAAGACGGTGAATATGCCGGCCGAAACGACACCAGCGGATGTCGCCGAAGCGTACCGTTGGGGCTGGAAGCTTGGACTCAAGGCGTTGGCGATCTATCGAGATGGTTCTAAACAGAGCCAGCCGCTTTCGACTTCGAAAGAAGGCGAAAAGACCGAGCAGGCCAACAAAGCGCGGCCGCGGCGTGAGCGTTTACCCGATACGCGCCAATCGATCACCCACAAGTTCAACTTGTCTGGCCACGAAGGCTATATCACCGTCGGTCTGTACGAAGACGGACGTCCAGGTGAAGTCTTTATTACGATGGCCAAGGAAGGCAGTACGATCGGTGGTTTGATGGATTGCTTTGGCACCGCCATTTCCATGAGCCTACAGTACGGCGTACCGCTGGAGGTCTTGGTTAACAAGTTCTCTTATACTCGATTTGAGCCGATGGGCCATACAACCAATCCCGATATCCGCATTGCCAAGAGTGTTGTGGATTACATCTTCCGCTGGTTAGGCATCGCGTTCATCAAGAGTTTCCGCGAGTCGCAGTTGGGAGTTGCTGTCGAAGAGTCAGTGGTCGGAGACAAACCGCTTCCAGAAGATGCCGAACGAACCGCGGCAAGCTCCGATCAGCCGAACGCAGGCGCACCCCGCTCTGCGATTGGCACGCAGTCCATCAAACCCATGAATGGATCGCCAAACGGCAAAGCAAACGGCAAGGTAAACGGTGCGAATCACAATCCAAACCCAGCGGACGAAGGATTTGGCGATCAATTCGCTCACTTCCAAACCGACGCCCCCAGTTGTGACAACTGCGGCTCGATTACCGTTCGTAATGGAAACTGCTATTTGTGCTACAACTGTGGCAACAGCATGGGCTGCTCGTAGTTGTCCGAAAACTAACTTGTCGTTTGGTTACCAAAAGAAATCCCACTGATGAGCCATTGGTCCGTCAGCGGGATTTCTTGTTTATGCGTGATGATGAACACGACGGCAGCTTGTCCCAAGAACTGGCTGCCGCAAGGATTTTCGGGACTTTGATTTTGAGATGAGTTCGGACTTCCACCACGCCGAAAACACGCAAGTTCAGTTTTTGAAGCGAGCTGCGGTGCAAAACTAACGATGTCTGGCACGGGTCGTCCGTCAGTTTCGTAGCGGCGGGCGATTTCGCCGCTGAACTTAGCAAATCCCTGTTTCCTTCGGCTGGGGGGCAAGTTACTGTGTTCGAGCGTGTCTAATTTGCGTCATGAGATTTCGTCACATTGATTTTGCGGCGGCAATTTGAGACTGCCGTTCCGCTGCCGTGATGAAAGCACTTCATTCCTGAGTAGATGTGATGTGGCGTCAATCGAAGGATTCTCGGACTACCAATCGCGAGTCTCCGTGGTTGGCAACGACCAAACTGATCCAGGATTTGATATTCGGACAATGGTCCCATATCACGTATCCTGCCCGTCAGCACTTCGACTCAAGATGTCCATGTTGGAACTCTTCCGGTCTCGAGCCCCGTTGGATTTCCCATATGAGTACGACCTTACCTTTGTATTCGGACGATACCGGCACGAGCCGACCCGCTCGGACGCTATCGATCTGCCTGATCAACCCGCGCTTCGAGCCGTCCTACTGGGGTTTCGAGTACGCCCTCCCGCTTTATCCGGGCGACAAGCGCAGCACGATGATTTCGGGTTCGCTCTCCTTTGTTGCGGGACTCTGTGGAAACCACGACGTGTACGTGCTCTACGAGAACGTCGAGGAGATTGACTGGGAGTCCCTCCGCAACTACGACATCATCGGTGTCACGGGGATGGCCTCGACATCAACGGCGGGTTCATCGTCGGCTTCGACAGCGATGACAAACAGATCTTTGAGGACCAGTTCCGGTTCATCCAGGAAAACGGAATCACATTGGCGATGGTC
>CBDUAB010000110.1:0-7854 GCA_965365045.1 uncultured Planctomycetales bacterium | reverse complement strand
CCCCACTGCATCACGGGCGTTTTTGCCTCGTGCGACTCTCAATGGCACGACCGCTTTAACGCACGGTCAGATAGCGCGCATACTCACGTCTTGGCTGTTTTTCTCTAATTCGCACACTCATGATATATCCGTGTGTCACTCACTGACCGCTGGCCCCTGACTCCTGATCAATGCCGCCCGTTCCACTCATCTTGAGAGTACTTCTCCTCCGCCAATTGCTTCATTAATGTCTCGGGCCATCGCGTGGCGTCGTTTGTTGCCATCCAACTTTGTTGGATGGCCGTGCGGATTGTGGCCACATCGATCGGCAGGTTCGTGATGAACTGGTGATGCGGGCGATCACCGCGATAAGTGGGTTGGCGCGGTGGAAATCGGAGTAGCTCGCTGATGAGATTGAGCGAGAAGTCGTAAAGGATTGTCCCATGGTACAACAGTGCATCGCGTGTGATGCGCAGGCTGTTGCCCGAGAATTTCATTTGCGCGGGTTCGTCGCTTGACATTTCAATGACCAAGTCGGATAAGCCCGCTTGTTTGACGGTCAACCCATTTTCTGGCTGGACACACGCGGCAATGGCAGACCGCGTTCGCTCCAGCACAAACGCATGCGCGTGATCAATCAAGCGGAGTTCGGGACGCTGTCGCAGGTCAAGGACGACGCTGTACATGAGGCAACCGGGGCCGGCAACCACCGCGCAACCGCCGCTGCAGCGACGCAGAAGTGCAATACTTCTTTGACGACAAGCAGCAGTGTTGACTTCGGTTTCGACTCGAGAGCCGCGACCGACGATCACGACGGGCGCGGGTTCTTCCCAGAGCCGCAGTGTCTCAATCGGCGCGGTGGCCTGGTTGGCTGAGAGCAGCAGAGCTTCGTCCAGGGCAAGGTTTTCGGCTGGTGTCGGTCGTGTGAGCTCAAGGAAATTCATTGTGGCACTTGCGATAAGAGGTCAATTCAGCGGATCATCCAGTGCTCAGTTGACGCCCGGTACGTGCCGGCCAATACTGATTGCGGGCGCATTGGTGCTAGTCCTGGTTTCGCACTTCCATTTCTTTTACTTACGCTGCCGATTCATGTCTGATTCTATCGAAGAAAGACCGAATTCTGATTCCGCCGCGCAGATCGTGGCTGCGGACCAGTTGCCTCCCGTCGAGCCACCGTCGTCTAGATTTATTGTGCAACTTTTTCTCATTCCCATGTTAATTGTGGGGATAATTGTCGTCGTGTGGCTGCTGTTTAGTTGGCTGGCCCATATGGGGAGTCGCCCCGAGCGGTTGGTAAACGATCTGGAGCGCATGAACCACTCCAGTTGGCAACAAGCTCTTACATTGGCCAAAGCTCTTCAAGACCCTAGCAACAACGAAGTCGCCCGGAACCCGGAACTAGCAAAACGCTTGGCGGACGTTCTCCAACTGCATCTGGACGAAGGGTACATGGACCCTGATCACCTTCAGCTGCGCATGTTTCTCTGTCAGGCACTGGGCGAATTCGAATCTCTCAACGGTTTGCCCGTCTTGGTCCAAGCAGCGCGGACGGAGCGGGACCCCAAGGAATTGGACGTGCGCCGTGCGGCATTGTGGGCGATCGGTCGGCTGGCAAAGCGGAATTCATCGGAGGCCGTTTTGGCGAATACGGAAGTTATGGACGTAATTGACCGAGCTGCCATGGACACTGAGGGAAGTGACGATGCACAGGTACGTGGGCGGTTGCGCAGCACGGCGGCGTATGTTTTGGGCGAATTACCTGGCGACGCGTCGCGTGAGCGACTGGCCAAAATGTTGTTTGATGCGTATCCCGATACCCGTTACAACGCCGCGGTTGCCCTGTCGCGACAGGGGGACGTGCGCGCAATCGACACGTTAATCGAGATGTTGGATCCTGACAACAAAGAGTCCACGCGTTACGAGGAAGACGAAAGCCAGGAATGGAAAAAGCAGGACGTTATGCTACAGGCGATCCGCGCCGCCAACCTCTTGGCCGAGAACAATCCCGACGCTGACTTGGAACCACTTAGGACAGCGATCAAGAAGCTGTCACAATCTGACGACGTGAGCGGCGCTATGCGTCTACAAGCGGCGGAGGTTCTGGCGAACATAGAAGCGGCGCCATAGATGCTAAAAGAAGTGTCTCACCGCTAGCACACAATTCTTGCGGTACATTTCTACGTTGGTGCAAACCGTTGTTTTTCGCTGACCCGTAAGGTTTCACCGCCATTATGACATTTCTGGTTATAACGGTTGGGCATATTTCTGCTCCAACTCTTTATCCATAAACGACTTTGCTGATGCAAAGCAGGCAAAGCGTCGGTTGACGGCGTGCTACGCTTGAAGAAAAATGTATTTAACCGTGCATGGAATGTCTTTCTCCACGTGTGAGTGAAAGATAGACACTTCGCCAAGTGGACTTGAGCGAATCCTCTTTCGTCTGCAAAAGACGAGGCAGAAAACGATGATGAAATCCTGCAAATCGTTGGTGGCCGCGAGCACCATTCTTAGCATCATAGCAACTCCGATGGCCGGACAAGGTTTCGTGACCGGCGGTGACGCCTGTTGCAGTCCGTGTGAGTATCGCGTGGTCTGCCAGACGATTATCGAGGAGCATCCGGTCACCGCGTATCGTCTGCAGACCGAAACGGTTTTAGAAGAAAGACAAGTCGTCTCTTACAAACCAGTCTGGGAAACCGAAATGCGCGAGCGTCGCTATACGGTAACGAAACCGGTCGCCGAGACATCTTCGCGCGAGGAACGATACACGGTCTTGCGACCAGTTTGGGAAAATCATATTCGAGAGCAGACTTACCAGCGCACGCGCATGGTCACTGAAACTCAAACACGCGAGGAACGTCGCATCGTCAACCGACCGGTGGTTGAGACACAGATGCGCGAAGAACGAAGGGTTGTCCAAAAGCCAGTCACCACGACCGTGATCCAGGATCAAGTACACACCGTCATGCGTCCGGTCACCGTGTACCGTCAGCAAGTTGTCGATCAAGGCCAGCATGTTGACCAATGGAGCTTTTCTCCGGGCAGAACACGCAATCGCCTGCGATGGGTGCCACGGCAGACGTATCAAAACGCGCAAACGGGGACTGTTGCCTCGCAGCGAGCTGGCCTCTATTGGGTTCCGCAAAACACTGGGACGGGCACTTATCAGGTCCAGCGCGCTTACGTGCCGAGGCCGGTGGTCCAGCAAGTTCCCACGACGCAAATGGTACCAGAGCAAGTTGTCCAAAAAGTTCCAGTTCAGGTAACCCAATATCAGACTGAGGTTCAAGTTCGTCAGGTTTCAGTTCAAGTTACGAGAATGCAACAGCACGAGGAAGTGCGGCGCGTCCCGGTGACGGTTCAGCGCCCAGTTGTGGAACAAATGGTAAAGAAGGTGCCGGTCCGCGTTTGCCGCTGGGAACGCGAAGAAATGGTTCGACATGTGCCAGTAACGACCTACAAGTACGTGACCGAAGAACGCGTCGAGCAGATTCCCGTGCGCAGATGCCGGATGGTCGCGGAAACCAAAACGGTGCAAATCCCGCGAACTGTCTCGAAGTGGGTTCCCTATACGTACACGCGTCGAATTCCAAGAACGGTAGTGATGCGGGTCCCCATTGAGTCCTATGGATCGTGGTCCTCCTACTCGTCTCCCGCAACGGTCGTGCAAAGCCCCACTACGGTAGTCCACAGCCCCGCAACGGTCGTGCAAAAACAGATTATTCAGAGTCCCATCGAATCTCAAAAGCCACCTGTTACGGATACGACCGAGACAGATCAAGGCGATGATCAATCCGAGGCTGACTCGCAGCACAAAGGCGTACGCCCCGAGTTGGACGAGCAAACGCCCTTAGGTTCTGAGGCAGACAGTGTGCCTTCGATCGATCCACCAACGAATGATGCGTGATTGTCGAGCGGAAGAATCCGGCATCTTCTTTGCCGCCATCTGAGAGACGCGGCGGATTGACAGGCTTGGCAGGTCGACAGACACTGTTTGCAGAGTGTTTTCTGTATTCGACCCGATCTTAATCTCGCCATGACCACCGAAGCTGTTGGTACACCCAATACCGTTGACGAATCGGCTGCGGAATTGCTCACGGCCAAGCGAGTCGTTTTCGTCGGTAAGCTCGGTGGCCTCACCAAGCGAGAAGCGCATGCGCTCGTGCGCCGTCTCGGTGGCGTGCCCGTGGATCGTCGTGACGGACGATTTGACCTGGTCGTGATCGGTGCCGAAGAACTCCCGCTGGACGATCAAGAATTACTTGACGATTTCGTGCGGGAGGAGGCAGCCGCCGGGCGACTCGAGATCATCAATGAAACCGAGCTGTGGCAGCGATTAGGGTTCGTGGAGTACGAACACAATGTTCAACGGCTTTACACACCGGCGATGTTGGCCGATTTGCTCCACGTGCCAGTGGCGATAATCCGTCGCTGGCATCGGCGCGGTTTGATTGTTCCTATTCGAGAAGTTCACCGGCTGCCCTATTTTGACTTTCAAGAAGTCTCAACAGCCAGACAGTTGGCACGTTTGTTGGCTGCTGGCGTCTCGCCTTCGTTGATCGAGACGAAGCTCGAAGAATTGGCCCGATTCGTGCCGGATGTCGAACGACCTTTGGCCCAGTTGTCGGTTATTGTCGAAGGGCGGCAGCTGCTATTGCGACAGGGTGAGGGGCTCATCGAGCCAGGTGGTCAACGCCGGTTCGATTTTGATTCACACGTTTTTAATGATGGCGATGACGAGTCCGATCAGACGACCGTCACAACTAAGGCAATTCGAGCGGCGCGAGTTCCACACGAACATGCCACATTCTTGCGATTAGAGCGTCACGATGAGAATTCGTTCGCTGACCGTGCCGAACTGATCGAATTGGCGGCCGAATTCGAGGACGAAGGCGAGTTGGACCGTGCGATCGAGGTTTATCGAACACTACTGCTAATGCACGGACCAAATGCGGACGTCAGTTTTCAGTTGGCCGAGTTGCTTTATCGACTGGGAGACAAAAACGCGGCGCTGGAACGTTACTACATGGCGGTGGAGATTGACGAGGATTTTGTCGAGGCAAGGGCCAACCTGGGATGCGTGCTCGAGGAACTAGGGCATCACGAATTGGCTATTGCTGCCTTTTTGGGCGCTCTCCAGCGCCATCCCGATTATCCGGACGTCCATTATCATTTGGCGGGTATTCTGGACGAGTGCGGCCGCTTTGAAGAAGCCCGAGATCATTGGCGGGAGTTCCTTGCATTGGCGCCTGACAGCCCCTGGGCAAGCGATGCCCGTGAACGACTCGGGTTCGGCATCTAATGAAGCAGCCTGCATAATCCTGGGGCCCTTGAGGAGAATGATCAAGGCCCCATTTTCATTTCCGGCCCTTGCCCACCTTGTCATTGCGCTTCTCAGAAGCTTATCCTGAAGGTCTGGGTTGTTTGTGCTTTTCGCTATGCTTCGATCGCGTTTGCGCTACGGTGAGAGACTTTCTATTTGAATATCACGGCGTCTTACCGACGACGTGGGCGTATCTGTCGTCATTGCTGATGATCGGGCTTTTTTTTAAGTTCGGTCGTTTTTGGAGCCTGCGCAATCTTGATCTCATAATGCTGATCGGTTTGGCTCCCGGTCTGTTGCTCATCCACAACGGAAACCAGATGCAGGCGGAATCGCGCGCCGAAGATGCCTTGAAAGCCGAGGCGGAAGCGGCCAGCGCGGACGATCCAGCCGCGGAACTGGCAACTGACGATAGTCTAGATCAGACAGATTCAGAAAACTCCATTGAGCGTTTGGCAGAAGGCTACATAATTGAACGTCGCGGTTATTCGTGGTTGTTCGTTGTCGGCGGTTTGTGGCTCGTACGTCTGTTACTGGATCCGACGATGGTGCGACGACCGCTGTTGGCTCCCAACCTTTCGGTTGGAGGATTGACATTCATCGGCGCGGCTCTGTTCGTCTTTTTGATGGCGAATGTCTTGGCGAGGCAGACGACAGTCGCGGTGGTGGTCACGAACGGCCAGTTTGCGCGCATGGATGTAATGCTCGCTTATCAACAGCAACAGGGCCCCGGCTACCCCGTCTTGGGAGCGATACCGCCGCTGGTGACAAAAGTCCTCGTCGTCATTTCGCATTTGGGTGTCGTCATCGGTCTGGTCTTAGTGGGGCACCGTCACTTTGGAAATGCGACGAATGGCATCGGAGCGGCCACCCTTTATCTGATGTTACCGTATACGTCTCAGATGACCGGTCGCCTCGATCACTTTTTACCTGCCGCGTTGCTGATGTTTGCCGTCCTTTTCTATCGCCGGCCGATCATTGCGGGCATTCTGCTCGGCGCAGCGTGCGGGTGCATCTATTATCCGTTGTTTCTGCTGCCGCTATGGATGAGTTTCTACTGGAAACGCGGCTTGTTTCGTTTTGTAACGAGCGTGGCGGTGGTGTTGACGATCATGGCTGTCGGCCTCATCTCGACACCTGAGAGTCCAGGGTTCCTGCCCGATTTACAGCGCATGTTCGGCATTTTCAAGCCGGCCACGAGCGGATTGTTGGGCATCTGGGACCCTGGCATCGGTGGTTGGGATCCGAGCTATCGATTACCGGTGCTGGCTGCGTTCGTGGTGATGTCGCTTTGTCTGATCTTTTGGCCGTCACCTAAGAACCTTGGCTCGCTGCTGAGCTGTAGTGCGGCCGTTATGTTAGCCTGCCAGTTTTGGCATGGTTACGGAGGTGGGTTGTACATGGCCTGGTATCTGCCGCTGCTATTGCTGACCGTCTTCCGTCCCAATCTTGAGGATCGTGGTGTGCAGTCTGTGTTGACGGGTAATTGGTTTACGCGCACGGCGACGCGTTCGCTTTCGGATGCCCAAGCCGCTTAGCCCGCGCTGCTCAATCGTTCGGTACCGAAACGATGGACGTGATCAATCCCGCCGCGGAGCGGTATAGCCGCATCGCCAATCCGACGGGGCCTTTTGGAATAAGGAATATACAGAATGATGGCTACAGATTGATCTGTTCTACCAGGAGATCGTGTCAACATGATCCGTGCCTTCACCGTTCGATGAATGGAGACTGGAGCATCATCATTTTGTACCTATCATTCTGTATTTACGATTCCGTGCTTCAAACTTCGGATTGTTCAAATCAGTTTTTTGTGGGGACTTAGAATCGGTGCCACCCCGCGCAGGATCGAGGAGATTCAATCATGTGTTGCTTGAGATGCATTCGTAGCGGGGCTAATCTCGCATGTTGCGCGTTGGTGGTGTTGGCGACCGGATTCCTTACGGCCCAAGCACAGGAACGAAACAAGGAGCTCGAGAAGGCCATAGGAATCCATCACTTTAACGAAAAAGGTTTTGCAATCTACGATGCCTTTTCCCACGTCAATCGGATACCAAATGGTCCGCAGGTAGGTTTTCCAGAGGAGCCCATTGACACCGCGGGACGGATTTTCGGCCGTCTTGGAAATCAGGAAGGCCGGGTTCAACTCAAGCTTCCAGAGGGAATGACCAAGGAGGACTATTTTGCGTTCAAAACCTTTTTCAGTTCTGACTCCTTCTATTATGAGAAATCTGGAAACTGCGGTGCATGCCACGGCGTGGGACACTTTACCGACCGGAAAAAACATGTCGTGACAAAAGGCGGATCGCCGATTGAAACGCCGTCACTGCGTAATCTCAAACGAACCGATAAAAAGCTTCGCAAGGCGATCATGGACCACATTGCTGCCAGCAAACAAAAGAAATCGGGCGAAGCGAAGGGCCTTGACGACATGTTCGCTCTGATGACCATCACCGAGAAAGATGTACCGGCACTGATCGGGTTTCTCAGATTGCTCAACGATGTCGCGGATGTAAACGAGGTTGCGGATGTAAACTATGTCGCGGATGTAA
>CBDUAB010000109.1:0-7865 GCA_965365045.1 uncultured Planctomycetales bacterium | reverse complement strand
GGGGGATCGCCGATTCCAACGGATTGTTCTGCTGCGGACAGGCTCTCGGCTGGCTCGAAGGAAATGTCACTGGATTCAGCAGTTTCCTCCAGTTGTGGTTCAACCGCCATTTCCCATTCATTTGGCTGTTCGATTACTTCGACGGCCACAATAGGCTCCTCCACGTGCACCGTGGCTTCTGAATCAGAATTAACATTCTCCGGCTCCGCAAACAAGGCAGAGTGAGCGTCTGTCCCGCCAGATGGAATCGGTGGATCAATGCTTACTTCTTCGAGTGTGTTTTCTGCCGTATCATTGTGACCGAATAATCCGGCGTACTGGCTATCCGCTTCGGTCGCCGTCGCGGCAAGTTGCTCATCGGCGGGAGTCGCAACCGGTTCGATTGCCTCGGGGGACGCGGCGGACGGCAATTGAGTGATCTGAGATTCCTGGGAAACAGTTTCATTTTCGATCGCTGCGTTGACAGGAAACTCGGTTCCACACTGGAGGCAGAATCCACAGCCGACGACAACGTTTTCATATCCACAGGACGAGCAAGCGACGACACCAGCAGACATGGCGAACCCTTTCAGATCGAATGCAAAGATGTATTAACGACAAAACCATCAAATGGATTTGAAGAAGTATAGCTTTCGGTCAAAGAAGAGTCGGTGGCATTTAGATCATGCCGATTGTGACGACTTGCAGAGTTGAGAGGAGCCAGGATGAGCTGCAACAAGGTGAAATCAACTGAGGAGCTGGCGTACTCGAAACCCGCTCAAGCGTGCGAGGCTGTTATAATTCCTGAAATGAGTTCCCCACGTCGATTAGTCGTTTCGCTTCCGTTGCCGAAGCGGCCGAAGATTGAATCATGTAGATTCTATTCTTGAAAAGTATCATGCCGGCGACGAATAACTTCGAGCCGTCTTCTTTAGTTCCGGATACGCCGTAGACGACGCGGTCCTGTATTGGCGTCTTGATTTTAGGTCGTTTCGAGTCAAGCTTGAATCCACTGCTGACGACGACTCGTTGTAAAGCCTTAAAATGCGCTTTGACAATCTTCCTTCTGTCCACATCCGTGTTCGCTTGTCTTTCGTCAACAGCCAGAACTAACAGGGGCGACTTCCGATCCTTTTGCTTACACGTAAAGTAGTGAGTCGTTGTCTCATCGTTCTGCACGGTCTGGAAATGTTTCCATCTAAAGCGGGCATCCGCTGTTCCAGCATCGGGTATTTCAATGGAAAACAAGCCCGGTTCGAAATAGACCTCCCGCTGGGCTCCGTGGCAACGTTTGAGCGGAACGACGGCACAAAGGCCAATGAACAACGCGCAAAGCGTACCGATGTGAAGAATCTTACTCGCTAATTGATTACTCATTTTGTCCGCATGTCATTCTCGGCGACCGACGTGGAAACAACGACTATTTTTCTATTCTAATTGCCTCGGGCCAATCTCCCTGCCCCATTTCCGATATTTCATTGGTTCGCCGTTCGGCTCCGACGGCGTTGGGACGTTTTACGTCGAGTCTTCTCAGTAGTAATCATTGGGAGGATTATGAGGACAATCCGGAAGATGTGAAAATCCAAACTCGGTTTGCCTGAAACGTTGTGTTGGCTGCAAACTTTTCGGCATCCGAACGACCCTTCGTAAGCTGTCGGAAACTTCTAACAAACCGATAAGGGAACCGTGATTGTCGTTGACTGGGTTTGCGAAGACGTGGATACTGGTTCCGTCAGATACGCAACGTGTTGGCTTTCGCCTGCCGGCATGGCAGACCAATTTGTTAGCTCAACCGCCGTTCAGCGACACTTTAACGGAGGGCATTCGATGCTTGATCCACCGGGCAATTATGACGCGGAAACGTCCGCCGACCGCGTTTTCGAACAAGTCGTGTGCTTCTGAGCGTCGGGATCCATTATTCCAGCCATTGATTTCAATATGCCTCCTGCCTCGTCGGCAGGAGGTTTTTTTGTTGCTACGTGGACAACGCGGCTTACGATCTCAAATCGGCGGTAGCAAACATCACCCGATGTGTGTGAGCCTGATGGCGTACCGGCGAAAAAACGATACTACCAGATAGCGCCGTCAATGTCGTCAATGCCGTCAGAATTGGAATTCTCCGCTGGGCGCTCCGGTGATCCTTCTTGCACCGGGCAATCGAAATCAGCACATCGACCAGGGACCGATGTATTTTTGAAGAGCAAAACTAGCCTGCACTACCCGCAAGCCTCTAGATTCATTAGCTCCAAGGCCATCCATATGGGTTTCTTGCCCGATAAGGTTTCACTGTACGTGTCGAGCGCAAAGCTAGACTCTGATCTCGCTCGCGCCTTGCGATTGGGAAACGCACAACCACGTCCCTATCACGATGGCGTGTACTTGATTGAATGCGACAAGTCAAAGCTGCGTGAATTGTCCACGGCATGGGCCAGCTTGCTCCCCAACAGAGACTTGGATATGGTGCGGTGCAGCATCTATCCGTCACAAGTTCAGCCATCGGTCGGCGATCTCATGCATAGCCAAACGTTACGTCAGTTGATTGATCGGGTTGAGGGTCAATGGCTCGAAGACTTATTGATTTCAGGACGCCTGATCACGTACTTTCAACCCATCGTACGAACTGACGATCCATGTTGCGTGTTTGCCCACGAGTGCCTTATTCGTGGCCAAGAAGAAAACGGCGACTTGATTCCGCCCCTAAAACTGTTCGCGACGGCCCGTGCCACGGATCGCATAGCTCGACTGGACCATGCATCGCGGATGTCCGCAATCGAAACGGCCGTGAAAAAGCAAGTGTCTAGCCGTATTTTCATTAACTTCCATCCTCGTTTTCTTGATGAATCCGGCAAATACTTGGATTCCACGTTTGCTGCCATTTTTCGGTCAGAGATTCCGACTGATCGCTTCGTCTTTGAAGTCGTCGAAAGCGATGAGATTACCGACGTCAGCGGGCTAATGAGGACCGTCGATTATTGTCGCGAAGCTGGCTGTCAGATTGCCTTGGACGACGTGGGAACGGGCTACAACTCGTTATATTTAATGTCCGCAATTAAGCCGGACTTCATCAAGCTGGATCGTGATATTATTCGTGACGCACATTCAGATCCGTATAAAGGACGAATCGCGGCCACACTTTTGGAATTGGCCAACGAACTGAATATTGATACCGTTGTCGAAGGGATCGAGGATGAAGCGTCATGGCGGTGGGCGCTCGACAACCACGCAGCATACGGGCAGGGATTCTTTTTTGCCCGACCTAACCCGGAACCACTTCACTCGAACAACCAACACGTGTTTATTTAACAGGAAACTTCCTGAGCTTGGCACTAGCTATGCACGCAATGTTACGTTACTGGAAATCGTCCGCTGACTTCTTTTCCACGGAAGTCATGGTCTGGGTTCTACCATTGGTACTGATCAGCATCGCTATCGGTTGTCTCATGGGCAGAAGTTATGCGCTGCGCAATTTAAATCGCAAGATTCGTCGCGAGCGAGAACAGGCTCTCAAGGCGATGCGGACGATTGTGCAAGGCGCCGAACGATTGACGTCGGACGTCGATAGCCACAATAGCGAGTTGGCTTCGGTCGGGCAGTCTGTGTGCGACATAAAGGCTGGCGAGGAGTATCACTCGATTCAAAAACAGCTGCTGGAACACATCGCGGAAGTAATCGAATCAAACAAACGCATGGAAGACGACTTGGTGGTGACCAAGTATCGCCTCGAGAAACAGGCGCAAGAACTTGATCGGACGCGACGGGAAGCGCGAACCGACACGCTTTCCGGCGTGGCTAATCGCAAGGCGTTCGACGAAGCGCTACAGTTCAGCATCTCGAACCTAAAACGAAACAGGAAACCCTTTGCGCTGTTATTGATGGACGTGGATCACTTCAAGAGAATTAACGATGCGCACGGACACCAAGCTGGAGATCATGTCGTCATGCGGTTGGGAGAAGCGTTCCGAACGCATGTTCGCACAAAAGATTTCGTCGGTCGTTACGGAGGTGACGAATTCGCGATCCTACTCTCGCGCGTGTTACCCGACAAAGCGGCTGAAATCGCCGACCGGATTCGCATCTCCATTCAACAGACGAACTTTGGTTTTGGCGACGGTGCGGCCAAGCTCGCCGTAACTCTCAGCATGGGCCTAGCCTGCGCGGACTCCGAAGAGATGGCAGGCACGGTTTTTGAGCGCGCGGATCAAGCTCTCTACAAGGCAAAGGAGTCCGGCCGCAACCGGTTCACGATCTGGACGCCTGAAGATGCGGAGCAGCCTGAAGTCGCTTTGACTTCTCCATCAGCATGAACTTTGCCGCAGGCTTTGGTTTCCTGCCGTGTAGGATCCCATCGCTGGATAGCCAGTTTTGCCTTGCGCCAGCTATTGTGCGCATACTGCTGTGGAATCGTTGGGGTGGCTGGCGGCGACACGACCAGCCGGACGGCGTCCTTCGGCTCATGGCCCGTACGCCGATAGAAACTCATTTAATTCGAGGAGCGGTCTGCTTAATGCCATTTTGATGTAGAACCAATCTCTTGGCAGGACCGGTTTTCGTCAGTTTGAATTCAAGTGTGGCGTCGACCCCACGGTATGACCAGCATGTGGGAGAATCAGGAAAGACCTCTTGCGTGGGTTGATTGGTGATACCAACCATCAGGCGTCCATCACGAACATCGAAAATAAAATTCGGCACTAGCTGATAGCGACCAACCAACCGGCGGCGAAGTTTCGCGTCGATGGCGAGATCGTCCGATGGATCTTCAGGAGCCTCGCCGGGTTCCGACTTAACTTCCTGGCCTGCTGCATTCCATACCAACTGCATCGCCAGTTGGTCGACTTCGTTGGGTACGGACGTGTTGCACAACACAATAACCGCGCGGTTTAACTTGCGAGTGATGAAGAGTGCCGATTTGGAACCACCAGTCCGGCCGGTGTGCCAACGAGTTTGTCCATCGACTGCAATCATCCAGCCCAGTCCCATCGCAGGACCCGAGGCGTCCGCGTCACGATGTTGTTTCCAAGCCAACTCGATGGCTTCGCCGAGCTTGCCAGCCGGTGGAGTCAATTGAGCCTTTGCGAAACGCATCATGTCACGCATCGTTGCGTGAACTCCGCCAGCGCCCGGCAGGCCTGCAAACGT
The DNA here is from genome assembly GCA_965365045.1 of uncultured Planctomycetales bacterium. Lineage (GTDB taxonomy): Bacteria > Planctomycetota > Planctomycetia > Pirellulales > Pirellulaceae > CBDUAB01. The sequence continues at coordinate 2,750 of CBDUAB010000109.1, read as the reverse complement.
CCAGAGCCCAGTGGGTGAGTCGAATTTATCGTGCGGCAGGGCGAGCCGTTTCCGCTGCTTGCTGTTTAGTGAAACGGTGCAATCGCTCATGCGCAGTGGCTTCGCGAGTCTCTCCCGCAACAATTGCTGGTAGGGCTTGCCTGCCTGCTCGGCGACCAGATACCCGAGAACCGATGTGCCGAAGTTGGAGTATTCGTGCGATTCGCCAGGCTGACGAGGCAGTTCGTACCCGTTCAGGAACGCCGCCGCCTTGTTTGAATCGTAATCACGATACGGATTCTTCAAGTTGGTCAGCGACAAGTTGTCGGGGAGTCGTGGGAGACCTGACCGGTGGGTGCTCAGATCGACCCACGTGATCGACTGACGATCACGCGACGGCAGTCGAATCCCGGCCGCGTTGGCAACGTCCGCTGTTGCATTCAAATCAATCTCGCCCCGTACAACCGCATCGGCCAGCAGTAGGCTCGTAAAGACCTTGCTAACCGACCCGATCTCATAAACGGTCAAGTTATCGGCCTTTTTCTTGGCGCGGTTCGCGGTTCCCAGGTGTACGATTCCCCAGTGTTTGCCGTCGATGTAACCGACCGACAGCCCATCGGCAATTCGATTATCAACTAACGGCGCAGCCGCTTGCTCGACCCATTCATCCGTCAAGTTCACAGGCGCCGCGCTGGGAGGGGCAGTTCGTGTCGCCGGGCGTCGCTCGTTGCGATCAACGGCGCGCGCCTTGATGGCGAGGCGATTTGCCTCCGTCATGGCGACGCGCTCAAGGGTCCGCTGCGAGGACGTATCGAGGAGCTCCTACCACCTCCTTAGAGAGAGAGTTATTATCATGAAAAACGGAAAAGAATGTTCCCGGATCTTCTTGCGAGTTGTCGTTGCTGCTGTCGTCGTATTCGGCGCAATAGGCATCGTACCGTGGCAGTTAGTGGCCCAGGAAGCTTCCCAACCAGCCAAAGCTGATCTCCCCTCCATCGGCGATTTGGGTGGCGCTAAAAAACCCGCTCGTGCACGGGCCGACATCCAGTGGGTAAAAGTACAGGAAGCTAATCTCGACGCCAACGTGAACGTGCGTACGTACGGCGTCGGGAATTTGCCGATCTGGTCGCGAGATGGCAAACGGCAAAACATCAAACTGCTCAAGCGAGTTATCCTCTCAACGATTGACCCACAGACATGGAAAAACTCCGAGTCGCGGGTTATTTACGACTCGGAGAAACTAATGCTAATCGTAATTACGACGCTCAACAATCACCGGAAAATCGGGGCGCTGCTGGACGGACTAGCGATGAAATAACTCCCGACGCTGAGTTGGGCAGTTGCCGAGGTGATGATTCAAACGCCGTGTTTTCTAACGCTCGGCGTTTTTTTATTCCGAGCCGGGCTATGTTGGAAAAGAAAAGCACTATTTCGCGGAAAGTCCCCCTCTAGCTTGGTAGTTACATATTTCCATGTAGCTTTCGGAACAATTGTTCGGGTTCACCCAATTAAGCGATTTTCGTCGGGCTCAGTCATTGTAGACCACAGCTGGAAACCAGCGAGTTTTTCACATTCTTTGTAAGAAACCGAGAGGTCGAGCGTGATTACTGTGACAACCGAAGCAAAACCCAACATGGGATTGGACAATGGGATAGGCAATGACGGACTTACCTGACACTCGAGAAACGCTGATTCAGTCGCTGCGTAGCGATGAAAGCGGGGTGTGGATGACGTTCACGGAGATTTACGAGCCCGCAATTTATAGTGTCGCCACGAAAGCGGGGTTGCAACATGCCGATGCATTGGATGTGAGGCAGGAGGTCTTGGCAAAGGTTTACCGCAAGATCGGGGAATGGAACACGCACCGGACCGACGGACGGTTTCGCAGTTGGCTACATCGCTTGACGATGAATGCTTCGATCGACGTGATTCGCAAGCGAAAGCGTCAGGCCGTTCCTAGCGGGGATTCAGCCATTCAGAATCTTCTCGGCCAGCAACCGGCAGCAAAACAGGACGATTCGACACTTTTTCACCTGGAATACAAACGATCAGTGTTCAAGCATGTCGCGGAACGAGTCCGTGCGGAAACGACGGCCGCTGCTTGGCGTTCGTTCTGGAGAACAAGTGTCGACGGCGTCGCACCAAGTGATGTCGCGACGGAACTCGGAGTGTCCATTGGATCAGTCTACGCTCACAAATGCCGTGTACTCGCCCGAATACGAGCAATTGTGCAACAGCTTACCTCTGAAACGTCAGTCATCGACAAGGAGCCGACATGATTCCAAGCCGTGACAGTCATCTCGAGCCATCAGAACTTGAATCGTTCCTCGACAGCCAGCTCACGCCCGAAGACGAACAGAGTTTTATCCAACACCTCGACTCGTGCGTCGACTGCCGGAAGACGCTGGAATCAGCGGCCGGAAGCCAAGAGTGGTGGTACGATGCGAAGGAAAGCTTGACTGGCGAAAGGCTTATTCAATCGGATGGAGCGGCTGGGGGAGTCGCTCGCGAGCGGATGGAGCAGCAGCTGTCTCACATCTTGGTGCCCTCCGACGACCCACGCATGATCGGTCGGATCGGGAACTATCACATCGCGGGGGTAATTGGACGAGGCGGGACGGGCATCGTCCTCAAAGCCTTCGATGCATCGCTTGACCGTTTCGTCGCGGTCAAGGTATTAGCTCCGGAGCTGTCGATCATGGGCGCTGCGCGGGAGCGAAGCCCTCCACCTCGGTTGGCAACGAGTCGGCGAGGCAGTTGGCCAGGTACGA
>CBDUAB010000108.1:0-7879 GCA_965365045.1 uncultured Planctomycetales bacterium | reverse complement strand
AGCGGCTCGACTGGACGAGTCGACGTCGCGAGTTGCTCACCGGACTGAAAGCTGCGCTGGAGTCGCTTCGCGAAGCAGGGTGTCGGTGGGTCTTCGTGAACGGCAGTTTCGTGACCGACAAGGATGATCCGGGCGACATAGATGTTGGCTGGGATCCGACGGGTGTCGATGTGGATCGGTTGCTTGAACTTGAACCCGTGTTCGGAGACTTCGCCGATCGACGTGCGGCTCAGAAAGCGAAGTTCGGTTGCGAGTTCTTTCCGGCAAGCTTAACAGCCGATCTGGTTGGCAACACGTTTCTTGAGTTTTTCCAAATCGACGGAGAGACCGAAGCGCAAAAGGGAATCGTTGCCCTGGAATTGTAAAGGTGAGCCATGATAAAGAACGAACGACAATACAAGATTACGAAATCACAGATCACGAAGTTTGAAGCGGCGCTCGATGAACTCACTGCGAGGGACGGCGACAATGCCCGACTACAGAAACTCGAAAAAGACGCGCTGCGAAGCCAACTCGACGAGTTACGGGACGAAGTGGATCAATTTGAACAACTGCGTTCCGGTGGTCCGAAGCCGATCCACATCGAATCGTTCGACGAACTGCCGGGAGCCCTCGTCAAGGCGCGCATCGCGGCAGGACTGAGTCAAAAAGAGCTTGCGGAACGACTAGGTCTCAAAGAACAACAGATTCAACGGTACGAAGCGACTGACTACTGCTCGGCGAGCCTCTCGCGACTCAAAGAAGTTGCCGAAGCCCTTGGTGTGAACATCGCAGGTGAAATGACGTATTTGTGATGAAGAGACGAGGACTCTATCCGCACGGCGGCCAGTTTGCTTTTTCAACCTAATTCTCTCCGGCAACTTTGCTCACATAGCCATTCCGGCGCTCTTGATGAAGTCTCTGAATGAGATGAGACAAGTCGTATGACGAGAACCTGTTACGGCTCGGCTGACTTTTGTGACCATACGCGGTTTCATTCTTCGTCTTTCAGGTTGTGCAGCATCTGTGACAAAGCGCTCACCAAAGCCTTCGCATCGGCGTTGGATATTCCTTTCATCGCGCGACCGCGCAAGTTCAGCGTGAGAGGTATCGTTCGTTCCACGAGTTTGATGCCTGCCTTGGTGACTGTCACAACGGTTGCCCGACCATCGTCTGGGCAGGGAGAGCGCTGAACCAATCCTGCCTCTTCAAGCCCCGCGACCTGACGGCTGACCGTCGTCGCATCTCGGCCGAGCTTCTCAGCCAGCGGCTTCATTCGCTCTGGCCCTTCAAGATGGGCCAGGACCGTCAAAATGCTGATCTCCTCGGCTGACATGACAATTCTGGCATCGTCCAGAAACTCCTGAACCCGGAGCTTCAGTGCGTGGGCGACGCGACCAACCAAGAAGCCGGCAGATTCTGTTGGGTCGAATTCAAGCATTCGCCATTACCTCACTCGATTGCATGTATTATACACGCAAAATACAATCGGAGTTCCCTTCCTGCAAACTGCTCGGCAGAAATAAACTCAGACAACAGACCCGGGCGTCAAAGAGGAAAAAGCCATGATCACCAAGCGGACTTCGATCGTTTTTTCTGGTCAGCGATCGCACGAAGAGCGTCGCCGACCGCAACGAGATTAACCATGACCGCGAGGAAACCAACCATGACCACCATGCGATACCTTACCACGACCGTTCTTGCCCTGATGATGTTCGTGCCGCAAGTACAAGCGCAGCAGCACGAGATTCCCTCCGAAGTGATCCTGTTCAAGAACGTGAAAGTGTTCAACGGCACTGAGGCCAAGCTCCACGATGTCGATGTACTCGTGGTCGGCAACAAGATTCACAAAGTCGAGAAGGACATTCCAACCTCCGGCACCTACGACGTCGATGTGAAGTCGAAGAAGGTCACCTATTCCTCTCAACCAACTTCCCTGCTTTCTCCGGCGAGGCGTTGAAGCATCCGGTCTACGGCGACCCGAAGGGACCCCAGTACCCGAAGATGATCCAGTTCCTCTCGAAAAGGGACGGGTTTCTAAAACTGGCGAAACGGTACAAACCGAAGATGGTATTCAACACCGACATCGTTCTCAGCAATCTGGCAACGACTCGCGCGATGCGTGACAACTCGTTGTACCTCCACGCTGATTGGATGGGGAATTTCGAAGCGCTCAAGGCGTTGAGGCAGAGGGCCGAGTCCGGCAGTTTCGAGGACACGACGGTCGCCAGGATTTCAATTTCATCCGCGTCGGCATCGCGTGCACCACGGCAATCGCTCCAATGTCATCTACGTCGGTGTCCATGTCGGTGTCGAAAATCAGCTTGACTGGCTCCGGGCTTGGCGACTCGGCTGCCCCGCCGGCTCCGTTGAAGGACAGCGAGAACAGCAGACAGAGCAACGGTGCAAGCGGGCGTAATGTCTGTTGGTGTGTGGCTTTCTTCCGATAACTGACGAGCATACGCTTTGTCCCTTGGCGAGTGAATTTACCCGTAATTGATGCTCTCAGATTCGGGCCCATTGTGAACGCTGTCGATCCCAAGTATATCCAGGTCAATTAACAGGTCATAGCTGAAAAGAGGAGATTGCTATGAGAGAATTGGCAACCGTGCCCAAAATGCTCGCGATCGTTTTGTCAATCAGACTGCTTTGTACTGGTTTGCTTCAGGCCCAAGAAACACTGCTGACGATCGAACCGACCGAAGATCACGCGCGTAACTCGGAAGGCGACATCATCGAGTTGAAGGACGGTCGGCTCTGTTTGATCTATACGCGTTTCACCGGCGGCACATCGGACCATGCGGCTGCCGATTTAGCGATGCGCACTTCGCACGACCGTGGCAAGACATGGAGCGATGACAAGATCATTATTCGTCGCGAAGAAGGTAGCAATGTCATGTCTGTTTCGCTGTTGCGTTTGGCAGATGGGCGGATCGCATTGCACTACCTGCGCAAACGGTCGCTTGACGATTGTCGGCCAATCATGCGAGTCTCCAGCGATGAGTGTGAATCGTTTAGTGAAGCTAAGGTGTGCATTCGTGATGAAGTAGGCTACTACGTGCTGAACAACGACCGCGCAGTACAACTCAACAGTGGGCGGCTCGTCCTGCCGGTGGCTTTACATAACAAGCCGGGGCAGGAAAAGCCGGATTGGGCCGGCCGCGTTATGTGCTACCTGTCTGACGACGTGGGCGAAACGTGGCGGCGGAGCAAAACGACGTTGATCGGACGTTCTCCCGACGGAGATCGTGTTAAGGTTCAAGAGCCTGGCGTGGTACAGCTCGCCGACAGTCGGCTGATGATGTTCTGCCGCACCGATGCTGGCACTCAGTATGTCGCATTTTCACGAGACGAAGGCGACACGTGGCCTGAACTGTCGCCGTCGAATTTGGCGTCGCCCGTGTCGCCGGCAACAATCGAACGAATCCCTTGGAGCGGCCAGTTGCTCTGTGTGTGGAACGACCATTCGGGCGTTCATCCTTTCCCGACTGGCAAGCGGTCACCGCTTTGCATTGCGATTAGTCGCGATGAAGGAAAGATTTGGTCGCGATCGCGCACGATCGAAGCAGACCCAGATGGATGGTACTGCTATACTGCGATGGCGTTCCTAAAGGATCGTGTGCTACTGGCGTACTGTGCAGGCGACAAGCGCGTTGGCGGTTTGAACCGACTCAAGGTGGTGTCACTTTCGAAACAACTATTGTCCGACGTTGCGGTGGCTGGGCCGTCACAACCGATTGAAAACGGAGATTGACACGGGCTGGTCATTCTGCCCGATCTTTCCTCACCTGCGGATCAATTCTCGCTTTAGGCGAGCGGCAGGTGAGAGTTTCCCGTGGGCGATGCTGCCAGCATCGGAACTGAAGCTGGCAGCTTCAGCCACGGTGGGTAAGTTCTCATCTGCCGATCGCCTTACCAGAGTGGCCGGCCTCCATTCTCTCTGTTATCTTCTGTTCAACAAATCCTTGCTCCCGAATGACGGGCAAAGAGAGGAGACTATGAGAGTGAATCTTTGTGTTCGAAGCACGATACTGATCTTCGCGTCATTACTTGCACTCAGCACAAGCGCGCAAGGTCCGCCGGCGCGCATCTCCGTTTGGGATACGGGTAGCCCGTCCGCAAACCAATTGTCGTCGGAAGACTTGGCAAAGCGCGGTGCGTGGCAGCAGATATCGCGGAATCAGAAAGCTCCGTCTTTCCAAGGTGATGCAGTGATCACGAACGGCCGCATCCTCGCCGTGTTGCGCAAAAAGGGGTCGGCCGTGGACATCTATTCCGTCGAGTCCGCTAAGCCGGTCTGCCGGGTGCGGGCTCGTCTTCAGGCAGCTGGCGGCGAGCCGGCCGCGCGCCTGGAACATGTCGCTCTGATTGAAAACACGAGAGCGGCTGCACGCTTGGAGGCCGTCTATCGGACGGCCGAAGGGGAACCCATCACGGCCAGCTTTCGCCTTAAGCGAGGTGGAATCTCACTGGAAACCGCGCCGGGCCCCGGCGCGGGCCAGCTTCGAGTCGAAGCTCCAGGGCGGTACGTTGTTCTGCCCGACTTCTTCGCCGACGACATTCTGATCGACGCGGCGAAGATCCCGGTGCCTTCGGCAGAGATACCCAGCGAGAACTTTCTGCTGCACATGACTGGCGAGGGAAACGCCATCGCCATGTGCGTGTTCGAGAACAGTGACCAAGACGTATTAGTTACGTTCGCAGGCAGCGGTAATCGTCGCATCGCAACGGGATCGGTGATCCGTTTCGGCAAAGGGCGCAAGGTTTGGGTAGCGCTCATGGAGGGACGGGGAATCTGGCATGCGTTCGATGTCAAGAACGAAGATGCCGGTAAGATCATACCGTTGGATTGGAAAATGCCGTTCGCCGCCCAATGGCGCACCGACTTCACGCGGCGCAATGATCTGACGGACAGTTGGGAGATGTTGTATCCGGACGAAGACGGCGACGGCTACATAAAACCGTCGTGGCTGCCGAGCGGAGGGCAGGGCGATAAGCCCAGCCTGACCGCTACCGGTGAGATCGACGTGGACGCTTACAAGATCGGAGGGCCAGCATCGAATCGGTTGGGACCCGACCGCCAGCGTTGGATCACGGTCCTGGGGCGTTATCTGTATCCGTGCTGGACGGACAAGCAGCAGCTAAGCTACGTCCAGCCGCTCAAGCACAAGCGTGACGAATTGATGTTTCGAGGTCCCGCGGTTGTTTATCCAATCAACCGTTTGCCGGACACGCCAATCGACATGTATACGGCTGTGGATGTAGTGCGCAGCACGCTGGGAGTGGGGCCGTGCGAGTACATTTTGAGCGTGGAAGGACAGCGACAAGACCACGTGGGCCGGGCAACTTGTCACGTGCGCAGGCTGTTGAACGAGATTTATCAAAGCAAACAACAGAAGTCGAAGCAGCAGGAAATCGAAATCTATCTTGGCGATGGTCTTGACTTTGTCAAACATATTCGCGACCGGATCGATCTCTACATCGAGTTCGGACACGAGATGCGCAAGTATCTGGCGGCGCGGAAGAAGGCTCATCCGGAGCTAGAGAAGTCTTTGACGGAGATGGAGAGAATTATTGGCGAACTCGACCAGCGACTGGCCGACCGCCGCGACGGGATCAAATCAGCGGAATACGTTATCGCGCTGAACGACGGCTTTCGCAAGAATCTGCTCACCTACGATGGTGCGGATTCGCTCGACCGGCTCAAGACATACACTGACGCGTTGACGCGGGTCGGCGGTAGTCAAGACAGTCTTGTTGGTGAATGCCGGTGGATTGTGCGCACACTGCGGCAGCGTGCGGCGTTGGCAATGGCCGTGGACCCTAGATTCGCGCCGATCGCGAAACAGATCCGCAGTCGAACCCAAGAGGTCCTGCTGAAGCCGTCCGCCTACGAAGGGGCTCGGCATTGAAAGCTGAACGAAAAGAGGCACGCAACATGCCCGCCCGAGCGGTTCTTGTCTTGTTTTTATTACCGCTAGTGCTGTTGCTTTCCTCCTGCACGACAAAAGAGCCGTCTCCGCCCACTGGGGCCGACGGTGCGACGACAGTCTGGCACCCGAAATCGGGCGGCGAGATGGTCTTAGTCCCCGCCGGCAAGTTTACGATGGGCGACCCGCGTGGTCTTGTGGACGAGATAGCTCACGAGGTTGCGGTCGATGCGTTCTACATGGACAAGCATCCTATTACACAGGAGCTTTACGAAAAGGTCACGGGAGTGAATCCGTCAAAGCGGAAGAGCCCGAAGAATCCGGTCGAACGCATGCAGTGGACAGATGCCGTGCGGTTCTGCAACCAGTGCTCTGAGCTGGAGGGCTTGACGCCGTGCTACGACCTGAACACGTGGGAGTGTGACTTCACCGCCAATGGCTACCGGCTGCCAACGGAAGCGGAGTGGGAATACTCCTGCCGCGCCGGGAGCAAAACGAGGTACTTCTGCGGGGACGACGAACGCGAGCTTTCCAAATACGCTTGGTTCAAACCGCATTCGAAAGGGCGACCGCGGCCAGTTGGACAGAAGCGGCCCAACCCGTGGGGCCTTGGCGACATGCACGGCAACGTGTGGGAGTGGTGCAACGACTATTACAGCAAGGCCTACTACGCGGAAAGTCCACGTGAAAACCCCAAGGGACCCACGAGCGGAAAGAACCGAGTCCTGCGCGGCGGAGCGTGGAGTTCGACAGCCGAAATGTGTCGCGCCGCCCATCGCTCTAGCGAGTTCCAAGTTTTCACCGATGCCTGTTTCGGTTCCGATAGTTATGGTTTTCGACGTGTCAGGAACACACAGCCCGCGTCCGCTGATAAGAAGCTCTTAGCCGACGCGAATCGCAGCCAGGATGCCGAATCCAAAAACCACGACGACACGCCGCCCATCCCGCGAGAGTTGCCGGAATCGGAGATCAAGCTAACTGGAAAGATCGACGCAAGCCGACTCAAGGGGACCATCGTCTTCGTCAGTGACCGAGGCGGGTCGTTAAATATTTGGAGAATGAAAGCCAACGGTCACGGCCTAACACAGCTTACGGATGACGACCGTGCGGACGCCGACCCGAGATTCTCGCCTTCCGGAAAGCGCATTATGTACACATCGTTGTGGGATGGCTTCCCCCACATCTGGATGATGAACGCCGACGGCTCGAATCCCCAGCGCGTCACGGAAGGATCGCAGGCAGCTTGGTCGCCCGATGAAGAATCGATCATCTTTATTCGTGACGATCAGGCCTACATCCGGGAATTGACCTCCGGCGACGAAACGCGAGTCGCTCCCGCGGATTGGCGGCGGTGTGGTGTACCAGCTTGGAGCCCGGATGGGAATCAAGTCGCAGTTGCCAGCCGGCATCTTGGGAGCATCGGAGTCTTCTTGCTCAACCTCGACGGAACCGAGCCGCGGCAGCTGAAGATGGAAGACCCGTGCTGTTCGCCGCAGTGGTCCGCTGATGGCGGGTTCATGGCATTTCAAACGGACAAGGGCCACATTCACTTGCTCTACACGGACGACGAAACCGAGGAGCAAGTGACCTTTGGGGCAGATATACAGCACGACGCGCGGTTCTCGCCGGATGGATCGATGATCGTGTACTCCCGTGCACCGGCCGAGGACGGACCGTGGCAGCTTTGGATCACGGATCTTGAGAGCGACGACCTCGACGCGATGCAGATCACCAACCAGGAATCGAATCGTCTGCCCGACTGGCATCAAGTGAAATAAGGTGTCAAGGACCGTTTTGGGGAGTTGGGTCCCTTTTGGTAAACGCGACAATAAGGTGTCAAGTACCGTTTTTGGGAGTTGGTTTCCTATTCGGTAGTAAATCGGGTAGACTTCTCGCTTTGGAAACTCAGTGATCTGGACAAAGGCCCCTTTCATGCCCCGACCACCACGTGCTGACGAAGCAGGCGCCAT
>CBDUAB010000107.1:0-7890 GCA_965365045.1 uncultured Planctomycetales bacterium | reverse complement strand
CGACCACCGAGATCTACACTCTTTCCCTACACGACGCTCTTCCGATCTTCGGGTACCCGCGATCGCACGTTGGCCAGGAACAATTGATGCAGGTACAACGAGTGATGAGCTGTGTATCACGCTCGACTTGATGCCCACGATGTTGACCATTGCGGGCGCTTCGGCGCCAACGAATCATCAATTCGACGGCATCGACTTGATGCCCGTAATGACGGCCGGCAAAAAGCTCGGCGATCGCAAGCTCTTTTGGAACGGCGTCGCCATGCGGGAAGGATCGTGGAAGCTGATCACGCCCAAGGGCGCCAACACACCTCGCCTTTATGACTTGGCCGCTGACCTGGCCGAATCAAAGAACTTGGCACGGCGATATCCGCAGCGAGTGGAATCGATGGCAAAGGACCTTGCGTCTTGGACGCGCGAAGTATCGCCAAAGTGATCGTTGGTTGCAGGCTGTAAGCTCGCCCGTGCAAACCGTCGATAGCCATTTCAGTAACGTCAACGTACCAGTATGATAGTATCTGCCGTTTTTTTTTCGCGTTGCGGTAAGCTTTGAATGCTGCATACCGAGCCCATGAATGAAGCCTATTGACGCAACCAATCGACAAATTGAACTTTACCGCCAAATGACGGGCGAGGAACGTTTGAAGATTGCGCTGGACCTGTATGAACTTTCCTGCCAGGTCGCGCGTGAGGGGATTCGCAGCAGGTACCCAGATTCGACAAATGATTTTGTTGACGAAAAACTTCGCCAGCGAATTCGACAGGGCTACAAACTTGCGGGCTACCAATTGGCGGATCGTCGGGAATCGGCATCTTGACCGAAAAAGAGCTTTTGACGGATTGCCTGCGACGGCTTAATCAGGCAGCAATTGACTATATGCTTGTCGGTTCGATGGCCAGTAACTTTTGGGGCATCCCGCGGTCCACGCATGACATTGATTTCGTGTTGAGATTTACGAAAACAACATGCCCGCGTAGCCGACAACCCGTTCTTTGTCACCGGTCGTATCCGCCGTCGTAGCATAATCAACGCGCTCACATTTCGTCAGCGGCTCAATACGATTCAGCGCGTCGAGCACCATTACGGCCGGCAGCACACCGCACATGCTTATGTGGTTGTCACGTACCGTATTGAAAACCTCCTCGGGCTTCATGCTTTCCAGTGCGGTCAACGCGATCTCGTCAAGCCGCCGTGTCTCCGCGTCACTGGCGAAATGGTTCATATCGGTTGAAATGATCAGCAGCACTCGCTCATCACGTTGCTTGAGCACGCCCGCCAGTCCCTCGGCGAACTGTTGGCAACGTTCTAAATCGCCGGCTCCAATCGCAATTCCGACGACACGCGACTCAGGCGCGACATGAGCGAGCAGCGGCAGTTCGACTTCGATGGCGTGCTCTCGCTGGTGGGCACCCGCGTCTAGTTCCAAATCCGCAATACTGTCCGCCAATTGCCGTGCTAACTCGATGTCGGATGCGACGGTGAATCCAGGCAGTTGCCACGTTTCGTGGGGCGCGACTGCCCATTCGACGCCGAACCGAGTATGTTTTGGCCCGATAACGATGACAGTCTCGGGCACTTCGACACGGTCCAAAACGGCCGCGGCGACCTTGCCCGAATACTTCAGACCCGCATGCGGAACCATGGCCGCACGCCAAGGCTGCTTGGTCGCCTTTTTCCCGTCGAAAAGGTCATCCACTGTACGCGACAGCTCGTCGGCTTGGCCCGGATAAAACATCCCAGCCACGGCGGCGGGGCGCTCGGTGACACCTGTCTGGGCGCGTGGCACACTCGCCATCGAGAACGGCGTTGCGGTGGCAACGACCGACAAGCTCGTGATCCGCGCCAATTCGGGCTGGCGTGTCTGGGCTTGCTCGGCCGCGGCACGGACCAACTCTTCCGCCGACATCGTTGGATCAACGATCCAGGCCGACTTGTTCGCTTCCGAGACTAACAACGCGCGCTGTTGAGGGTCAAAGCCTTCGAGCGCCGGCTCGGCGACGGTACCATGTATTGCCGGATCAAACAACACGGCCAGGTCGACTATCAAATCATTCAGTTGACCCGCTTGGTATCCCCCAGCCCGAAACATCGCCGCCGCCATTTTACACAGCTCCAAGGCCGTCGTTTGGAGCGGTAAACCAGGTCGCATCGACAATTGACCAAAGCGAGCCGGGGCGTCGCGTCCGGGCAACGAAACCGAGATGGTGATCCCTTCGACCGTACCGTCGGGACAACGCTGTGTGTAAAACGTCGGCGTGCCACCGGCGACCAGTGCATGGATGTTGTGTTTGCAAAAGTCGGCGAGCATCTTAACGTCGTCTGGCGTGAAACGAGCTTCTCGATCCACTTGAAATCGTTTCACGACATCGCTTTCCAGCATTCCGTTAATCGGCAGGCCCTCAAACGTCCAGATTTCGGTTTGATCTTCCTTCCAAGTTGTCGGCGGTAATCCCGCCTTCATGGAAACTTGTCGCAAGAATCCTTCGGCATCCAAATCGTTTTCGGTAGCAACGCTTGGTAGTAATAGACCACGCGCGTCGCCGCGAACGATCTGCAATCCATGCTTGCCGACTGTAACGGCCTTGATGCGGTCGTTGCCAGTCACCTCAATCGGTTTGATCGAATGCAACAACGAAACGTCTAATGTCAAGTGTTCCAGCTCAATGGGTGATATCGTTGGCAATCGCGCGTCGCGAGTAGCTGTCGTGACAGACGCTTCGGTCAAAGCCGCGAGAATCGTCGACGGCCGTCCCAGAAATCCACAGCAGCCTCGCAATCGGCCTTGTCGCTTGAGTGTGACAAAACAACCAACGATCGGTTGCGAACCGGCGCCCGCCAGCGTCGGATCGGACGCTTCGGCGCGAAAGCCGGTGACGGACGCAGCCACCATTTCACTGGCCGCCTTGTGGATTGTCGCTTGCTGCTCATCGGTCAGTACAGGAGCAGACGGTTGTGTTTGCGCCGAAGCAGATTCGGTTGTGGACACGTTAACGTTCCTTTCAAGGGATAACGACACCGTATTGGGCGCCGTCGTATCGGGGGGCAAATGATTGTTTTCCTGTGGCGAGTTAACGACAGGCAGTTCCTGGACGAAGTTGGCAATTTGTACGGGCAAACGCTTGCGACCCCAATTGCCCGGCGCCTGTTCGAACACACCGGGGATAACGGCATCGCAGTGCCGGCAGCGATTGCCGTCCAGCTGATAGACGCCTAATTCGTACCAGTCGCGCTCGATCAACACGCCACGGCAAGCGGGACAGTAGGTGCTTTGATGTTGCAGGTCGTTTACGTTGCCGACATAAACATACTTCACACCGGCGTTTCGCGCCAGTTGGTAGGCACGCAGCAACGTTTCGTGAGGCGTTCGCTCGCGGTCGCGCAGACGAAAGTCGGGGTGAAACGCGGTAAAGTGCAGGGGAATTTCGTCACCCACGTGATCGAGTATCCAATCGCACATGCGGTGAAACTCGTCATCGGAATCGTTCGCTTGTGGAATCACGAGATTGGTTATTTCAAACCAGACGTCGGTTTCGCGCTTAAGCCACGCCAATGTGTCCAAGACCGGCTGAATATGTGAAAGCGTCAGTTTCTGATAAAACTCTTCGGTAAAGGCTTTCAAGTCGACATTCGCCGCGTCAATAGCGTCAAAAAACGGCCGCCGCGCGACATCCGTAATGTAACCAGCCGTGACCGCGACCGTCTTGACACCCGCGGCCCGACACGCCTGGGCGACGTCGATTGCGTACTCAGCCCAAATGATCGGGTCGTTGTACGTGAAAGCGACGCTGCGACAACCCATTTCGACACACGCTGCCGCAATGGCCTCGGGCGTAGCCGTTTCGCTCAGACTTTCAATTTCGCGGGATTTCGAAATGGACCAGTTTTGGCAGAATTTACAACCCAGATTGCAACCCGCTGTCCCAAACGACAGCACGCTCGTTCCCGGCAAAAAATGATTGAGCGGCTTTTTCTCAATCGGATCGATACAGAAACCGGTGCTGCGGCCATACGTGGTCAGCACCATTTCACCGTCACGATTCTCGCGCACGAAACAAAAACCGCGATCGCCTGGTTTGAGCGTGCACTCACGTGGACATACGTCGCAGACGATTCGCTCGGCATCCTCCGTCGTATGCCACCACCCGCCACGCTTCGCACCGTCCTGGCAAAGCGGACCAGCCGGCGGAGTGGTTACAACATGCGACATTGTTTCGAACTGATGTGAAAGCGCTGTGACGATCAGGAGCAGATAAGAGACTATCTTCGATTCTAGGATCTAGCTTGCGGTCGTCGCAAGCCGACCCGGTCATTAATTCGATACTTAAATGCCTGATCGATACGGCTGCTTATTGGAACTATTCACCAAATAGATGCCCGCGGCAACACACAGTCCGGCGGCGCCAAACCACGGCGAAATCGCATCGCCACGCAAGATCACGGCTGCAACCACGCCGAATAATGGCGTGGCAGCTCCAAAGATCGCAATTTGGGTCGCGGAATGGTAGCGAAGTAAGCTGGCTTGGATGACAAAACAAAGACCGCCAACAATCACGCCTTGGTAAAGCAGTGCTAGGATCACAGGCGTGTTCACCTCTTGCCACACAATGGCGCTGGCACCTTCTACAACGCCACAGTAAGCCGCAAACAACACGGTTCCGATGAGGTGATGCCAGAAGATAAACTTCGCCGGCTCAACATGGCCGACGGCATACTTGGTAAAGACCACTTTGACCGCCAGCACCATGGCGCTGATCAGCATCATCGCATCTCCGGCAAGCGTCGACGAGTCCATTTCGGCCAAAGTACTCATGTCGCGTGGCTGATCCACGTTGATCAGCGTGAGCACAACTCCCGTCGTTGCCAGTCCCATACCTTGCAATTTGCGCAGTGTCAGGCGATCCGTCTTCGTGACGAAATGCTCGATCAACACCACCCAGATCACAAAGGTACTGATCAACAGAATCCCGTGAGACGCATTTGACCAGAATGCGGCCAAATTGAAAAACGAAATCTGAACGAAAAGTAGCAAGCCGGCGACTAGTACGAGCGGCGCTTGGCCGGCAGTCAGTCGCAACCGGCGGTTGGTGAGAATGCACCAGACAATCAGAAACATCGCCGCCAGTGCGAAACGCACGGCGGCCACGGCAATGGGCGAAAGGGCGTCCTCAGAGTATTTGGTCCCGACGACCGTGCCGCCCCACAACGCAGCGGTCAAAAGCATCAACGATGCCGAAGTCAGCGTAAGCGGCTGTGGAGCACCAGGCGTGTCCGTGCGGTGATTCTCGTTGGCCGTTGTGACCGGCGCTGATGACATCGCTCATTCCAAGTAGTGCGTTCCTAGCTGGACAGCGCCAATCCTCGTTAACTAATTCTCTTTCTTTTCCTCGTCTTTCTTCTCGTCGTCTTTCTTCTCGTCGTCTTTCTTCTCGTCGTCTTTGCCTGCCTCTTCTTCTTGGCTCTCTTCCGGCGGCTCCCAGCCAGCTTTTTCACGGAAGGCGGCAACCGCGGCTTCCAATTCGGCTATTTTCTTGCGCATTTCTTCCTCACGGGCGGTCGCCGCTTCTTTTTCCTTGCGCGCTTCTTCCTCGCGTTTCGCTGCGTCTTCTTTTTCTTTGGCGGCTCGTTCGATCGCCTTGTTGGTTTCTTCCAGCATTACTTCGGGATGATCATTGCCAAGGTTCACGTCCAGCCCTGGAATCGCTGCTGACAAATCCTTAGCGGCGTCTTGGGTTATCGGAGCCTGCCAGAGATACAGCTTCTTGAGGTTTTTTAAGTTCTTCAACCGTGAAAGACCCTCATTGGTGACGTTCGTGCTGTGCAGGTTGAGATACTCCAGGTTTTTCATTTCGGCCAGATGATCGAGACCCGCGTCACCGATGTTAGTATTTTCCAAATGCAAACGCATGAGATGCTTGAGATCTCGCAATGGCGCCAAGCCCGCGTCGGTGACGGCGCTGTTGCCCAAATCGAGCCACACGAGTTGTTCGCTGAGCTGACCCAGGCTCGGTAACACGTCGTCGGTGGTGTCGCCGTCTTTGAATCGGAAACTGACACTTATGGCCTGCGTGTTGTTGGCCACACGCATCACCAACGCGCCCGTTTCCTTGACCTTTACGATCGCATCCTCCGGGGCGGCCGTGATGGTCTCGAACAACGAGGGCTCGCTGGCAGGCTCGTTCGCGGCGGTCGACTCGCCAGCCTCCGCCGCAGGGTACTTGGATCCCTGTTCAATCCACAGCCGGATTAGAGCAATTTGCTCCGCGGGTAACGGATCGCCGTCCTTAGGCATTAGCTTTTTGCTATCGGCGGCAAGCGAAATGCGCTGCAGCAGTTTGCTCTCGTCCGGCTTACCGGCGACGACAACCTCCGCTTTTTGAATATCCGCAACGGTGTGCAAACGCAATTTGCCCTTGTTGTCATCCGCGCTGTGACAGTCGTAACAGTTTTGCTCCAAGATTGGCGCAATTACCTTTTCAAAGTCCACTGGGTCGTCCGCCCAGACAGTGCTGGCAAAGAACAAGAATGTGGCAAGCGTGTGTGCGCCACACGACAGTTTCATCTTCGTCATGTACGTCATATTTCTTCTCCAAATTGGTTGTCTAAAGTCGCTCTTTGAATTATCCCTCGGGAAAGTGCAGGTCGTCATCACGAATGTCAGGAATTCCGACGACAACCACGCGCATGCGACCCTTGGCTCCGTGAACCACGTCCGGCGGTATGTGGTGCGAGGTAAACTCAAAACAGTATAATCATAATCCGTGTCGAGTTCTAAGCATGGAAAAATAAGAATCATCATCGGAAAACGCCTGTGCCTGTTGTTTTGATCACCCCGGAGGCACTTGTTGGCGTCCCGGGTCCACACGTGACGATGCTTGAAAAGGCGGGTTTCGAGATACGTTACCCGGAAGACAAGACATTCACCCGTGGTTTATGCGGCGAAGAGGAGACAGTTCGTGTCATCCGCGGCGCCGAGGCTCTCATCGCGGGAGGCGAGTTTCTCACGCAGGGGGTAATCAATGCGTTGCCCGACCTGCGCGTAATCGCTCGCTTGGGAGTTGGCTACGACCGTGTGGATATCGCGGCCGCGACATCACGCTCGATACCGGTAACGATCACGCCGACGGCAAACCACGAAGCCGTCGCGGAACATGCCATCGCCCTGCTGATGGCCGTCGCCAAATCGATTGTCTTCGGCGACGGGCAGGCCCGCGCGGGACTATGGCCGAGGTTCGAGACGGAGCCAATCCGCGGAAAAACAATTGGCATCTTGGGTCTGGGTCGCATCGGTCGCAGCACGGCGACACGCGCTGCGGCACTGGGTATGCAAGTCATTGCCACCGAACTTGATCCCGACACAGCTTTCGTGCGCGATCACAACATCGAGCTGGTCGGGTTTGACGATTTGGTAGCTCGCAGCGACTATCTGAGTATCCACTGCCCATTGAATGAGCAGACAGAGAATGTTTTTGCCAAGGATGTTTTTGCACGCATGAAGCCGGGCAGTGTGTTGATCAATACAGCGCGTGGCAAAATTGTCGTGGAAGCTGACTTGATTGAAGCATTAAACAGGGGTCCGTTGCGAGGCGCGGCCCTGGATGTGTTTGAGCAAGAACCCGTTGCCGCGGATAATCCTTTGCTACAAATGGACAACGTTGTCGTCACTCCGCATCTCGCCGGCTGCGACAAGTTTTCACAAAGAGACATGGGCATCGAAGCCGCTGACTGCATCATCCAGCTTTATCAGGGCCGCTGGCCGACGGGTGCCGTGGTGAATGCTCAATTGCGCGACGGCTGGAAATGGAAGGCTGCGGGAACGCACTTTCTTCAGTAGCCGGACGCGCAAGGGTCTGTTGATTTAATGGCGAACGGGGGCCGTTAGGCCCGCGGTT
>CBDUAB010000106.1:0-7908 GCA_965365045.1 uncultured Planctomycetales bacterium | reverse complement strand
CAGCGGAAGACAGAGGCTGGCGTTGCACTACCGATTCGCGGGTTTCACGCTGGAGTTGCAGGGCGAAATTCGTTCCATGCGGGACTCCTTTGTCGATTTTGCCCTGGGGATGGTTCTGGCCACCGTGTTAGTCTATCTCGTGATGGTCGGCCAGTTCCGCTCGTTTCTCGATCCATTCATCGTGCTCGTCACCGTACCGATGGGGTTTATCGGTGTAGCACTGATCTTGTTTTTGACCGGGACGCGGGTCAATATCCAATCATTCATGGGAATGATCATGATGATTGGCATCGTGGTCGAGTACACGATTGTCTTGCTAGATTTCGCCAATCATCGGCTCTCCGAAGGTGCCAGTGTACAGGAGGCAATCGTAGACGCCGCAGTCGTACGTTTTCGACCGATTCTCATGACGTCGATCACGACAATTTTGGCCCTGACCCCGATGGCGATTGGTTTTGCGGGCGGCGAAGCAGACGTTCCGTTAGCACGAACTATTGTCGGTGGCGTGATCGCGGCAACTTTACTGCCCAAATTTGTAGTTCCCTGTTTGTATGTCATGATGAAGCGAAAACCGGCGGTTACGGAAGCGGAGCCCGGCTGGGCATAGAAAAGACTGAAGCTCAAAGGGAGTGACAAACGATGCGGATGCTAATTGAATTTTATTTAGCTGGGCTTGCGGTCGTTGTTTTAGTGGCGACAGGTTGCGGGCAAGACAGCGTCACCGCTCCGGCTGAGAAGCCCGGGACGATCCTAACCGCGGACACAAAGTTACCGCGCGCCGACACAATCAAAGCGGCGAGCCGTTCGTTCACCTTATCCGTCGATCTGCCCGGTGCCTCGGTCCACGGTTTCGAGTCGACACTGCTGGAAGCAAAGGTCGGCGGATATGTAAAAACACTTGGTCAGTTCAAGGATGCGGCGGGCACTACAGAGGACGTCGACATCGGAACGCGCGTCGAAAAAGGTGACATCCTCGCCGTCTTGGACACGCCGGAAATGTTCGATGAGCTGAAGGAAAAGGAAGCGCTCGTGTCGCAGGCGGAAAGCGACGTGGCGCAATATGCAGCCGCGATCAGCCAAGCGGAGGCTCAGATGGTGAGCGCTGCGGCCGCCTCGGACGAGGCCAAAACGGAACGGCTAGAAAAGGAAGCGCTCCGAAAGTTCGCACAGGCGGAATTCGATAATCAACAGAAACTGTACAGCACACAAGCCACCACGCGCGAATTGTTGGTCAAGGCTCAGTCGCAATTGGATGCAGCCATTGCCGGATTGGCCTCCGCGGATGCCCGTATCCGCACGGCCGCGGCATTCGCGCAGGCGGCTGAGGCAAACGTTCGAAAGGCGGAGGCGGACCACCAGAGCGCCATTGCCAGCGTGAAAGTCGCTAACGCCACGTTGGCTCGAATAAATACGCTTCTCGAATACACCAACATCAGGGCACCGTTTACCGGCGTTGTTACCAAGAGAACGGTCGACCACGGAACCTTTGTACGTTCCGCCACGAGTAACTCGGCCGCCATGCCGTTGTTTGAAGTCACCAGGAACGACAAAGTCCGCTTGATCGCAAAGGTACCGATGATTCGGGCAGAGCGCGTCAAACTGGGCCAGCCGGTCATTTTTCATTCGATCGGCGCGCTGCCAGGGGTCACCGTCGAAGGACGGGTTTCGCGGTCGGCCAAGGTGCTGGATCACAACAGCCGAATGCTAGAAATCCAAATTGATCTGACGAATCCAGTCAAGCACGCCGGTTGGGTCAAGCGGGATCGAAAATGGGTAGAGCAGAAAGCTACTGTCTCTCGCGATGTCGTTCTCAAGCCTGGGATGGTCGGCACTGCCACCATTCTGGAATCGTGGGAGAACGTGGCCGTCGTTCCAACAACGGCCGTGGGTGTCAACGAAGGCGGCAACAGCTATGTGCTAGTCGTGGAGAATACCGGAGGAAAGAATTATTGCCGGCAGCGTGTCGTGGATGTTGCCTTCAACGATGCCAGCGAAGTTGGTATTAGCGCTGGAATTTCTCCCGGAGACGCCGTCATCGCCAAGAACATCGACAAACTCAGCGACGGTCAGCAAGTGGCCGAGGTCGACGGAATCTAGGGTTCAAAATCACTCCTAAAACCCGCACAAACCGTACGACAAGCAAATCTTACCCTCTTTCCTATGCTTACCAATTGACACAAATGCTCCGTTCTTTGCAGATTCGGCAAGGAACCAATTCCACCTGTGTCGATAGTGACAGACGAAACAGTCATTAGGATTTTCGATGCGTTTGGGAGAGGGATTGCTGTGTTTGTGCGGTTTCGATCGATGCGCTACATCGCCTTAAGTCTCAGTTTTCTTCTGGTTTGCGGTGACGCGGCCCGCACCGCGGAGCCTGATCCGTTGGTCGAACATGCTCTGTATGTTTCGGATCCGACGGAAGCCGGGAAACCGGATGTCGTTCGTGTTGAATACGTGAGTGCCCCAGAGACCATTGCTGCTGCTAGCGGCGACAATCTGAGAAACTCGCTTTCATTTTTTCAGCGTGCTTTTCTCGAGCCTGTTGCAAAGCCTCTCGAATCTGTCGTACCGGGAGTCGAACCTGTCCAGGCAACGATGCCCATGGCATTCGAGGGCGGTTTTGATGGGCGTCTGAATGCAATCGCACTCTCGGGTTTAGCGTTCACCGACACCGACCTGGCGCTCCAACAACAACAAATCTCGACAGTGAATCCTGCGGACACGAACGAACCGCCCGCGGACCACAACAACTTAATTCAAGCCGATTTGCCGCCCGCCGACTTGTCCTTGTGTGGTGACGCGAATTCGATCGACCTTGTAACTACTCTTCGCCTGGCTGGTGCCAGCAATGTTCAAATCGCGTTAGCCCGAGAAAGGGTTTTTGAAGCGAATGCTCGTCTCAAATCGGCCAAAGCCATGTGGCTGCCTTCGTTGAACGCGGGCATTGGCTACAACAACCACAACGGCCGAATTCAAGACACGCGCGGTCAAGTCATTGAGGTTAGCCGCAGCTCCGTTTTCGCGGGTGGAGGCGCCGTGTTAAGCGGTGCGCCGTTGGCGGGTGGATCCGGCGGACCAGCTCGTATGTTCGTTGACCTGTCGCTGTCTGACGCGATATTTGAGTCGCTTGCGGCGCAACAACGAGTCCGAGCCGTGGCAGCGGCCCGAAATGCCACGTTTAATGACGTGTTAATGAACGCGGCCATCGCGTATCTGGATTTGGTGCATGCACAAGGACAACGTGCTATCGCATTAAAAACGGTCCAAAACGCCGAGGAACTTGTGCGCCTGACCGACGCGCAACAGAAAGCCAATATCGGTTTGCCGGCGGATGTCCAACGCGCGCGTGCCGAGCTTGCACTTCGCGAACGACAGGTGCTTTCGGGACAGGAGAATATCGGCGTCGCGTCGGCAAATCTGGCTCGTCTGCTCCGATTGGATCCCTGCTGCGGTCTTTGCTCGCTGGACGAACGACCGATACGATTAGATTTCGTTGATCTAGGGACACCGTTGTGCGATCTCATCGCACAGGGTATTGCTTGCCGGCCGGAACGCCGTGAGGCGCTGGCCTTCGTCAGAGAATCCAACACCCGACGGCAGCAAGAGATGATGCGTCCGTGGTTGCCAAACATCCACGTCGGCTACAGTGCCGGCGGCTTTGGCGGGGGCCAGGGTTCCTTTATCGGCAACTACGGATCGCGCGGCGACGTCGATGTTTTGGCGGTTTGGCAACTACGAAACATGGGCGTTGGTACGCGCGCACTGCGTGAAGAAGCAGCGAGCCGCCAGCGACAAGCGCAGCTTATAGCGGCCGGTGTTCGAGACCAAATTGGCGCCGACGTCAGCGCTGCCTTCCACCAAGTGAGTGCCCGTCGTGAACAGATTGATGTGACACGTCGCCGCGTCGAAGCGGCCGAGACGGCGCTGCCGCTGAATTTCCGCGGGATCCTTGGCCGACAACTGCGGGCCATCGAAGCCCAACAAGCCATTCAGGCGCTTTACGCGGCGTGGAATGAACACTTGGACGCGATCATTCGATACAACCAAGGCCAGTTCCAATTGTTGCGGGCGGTCGGTCAGCCAGCCAACCCTCAACTCGTTGCCTGCCAGCCGATGTCTTCTTACGAAGTCGAAGCATCCGTGGAAACACCGGTAGCAATGGAAGCCCTCGTCGACTACGGCGAAGAGTAAGGCGTCATTTCGTCACTTCGATGAATAAGTTTGTCGACTCGTCCTCGGCGTCCACGACAAACCGACGGTCGGACCAACCGGCACGGTGACCAAGCTCACGCATCTCATCGTGTGTGCGATAGGTCAAATACCAATTGCCGAACCATTCCATATACGCGCGACTTGGATTGGCCAGCGTAAAATTGAAGGCCAACAGTTTTCCATCATCGCGCAGTCGTGACCACATGGCCGCCAACAAAGCTGTCGCATCCTGTTGGTTCAAATAGTCGAGAATCCCCGCGCAAATGATCATGTCGGCACCTTCCAAAAGCTGGGCGACGTGTCGCTGACGCGGTATGCGAAACAGGTTCACGCGATGTGTCGCCAACCCTCCGGACGGTATTCGCTCCTCTAGTTGGACCTTGGCAAACTCAAGCGCATGGGGATCAATATCCAACAGCACGACGTTCAATCTCTGTAACTCGGATTCTGCTAGTTCAGCAACGGCACGACGAACATCGACAGCCGGACCTGAGCCGACACTGACGATCTTGATAGGCCGTTTGGCCGCGTGCTGACGGACGGCGTGAACGATTTTGTCAGCGATCAAGACGTTTCGATTACGCACCGCCCGCGGAGCCGCTTGGTTTTGAAAGAATTGATCAAAAGCACCCGGCACGACACCTGGGCTCAGAGTTTGAGCGGATATCCGCTCAAGCATTTCAAAATCGCCGGCGTAACCACGCGGCTTTTCCCGAGCGTGCCGTTGCAACGGACCGCATCCGACCACCCAGCCAGCCTTTTTCCAGAATTCACCAGAGGGTATTTGGTTGTCTCGGCCCCACAGATCCGTCGCGGCTAATTGCCGCAGACAGTGGTTCTGTGCATATTCAATCCGCGCATAAGTCTCGTCAAATGACAGAACTTCTTCGCCACGAACAATTCCACTAAGCTCCGCGCACAGAGCCGTCGCCGCATTGTCG
Organism: uncultured Planctomycetales bacterium; assembly: GCA_965365045.1. GTDB lineage: Bacteria > Planctomycetota > Planctomycetia > Pirellulales > Pirellulaceae > CBDUAB01. Next base: position 2,755 of record CBDUAB010000106.1, on the reverse strand, counting down.
ATAACAATTGAAAGGTGAGGCGACATCGGTTAGGTCTAAGCTACATGTCGCGCCAGTCGCTGCATATACATGTCCAACAGAGCCTCGCATTGCTCAATCGTAAAGCAAAACGGATTGCAGCGTAAACTGATCGTCATTTCGCGAGCATAGGTAAAGATTGCGAAAGTCGCGTGGCTATTTCGGCGCAACGGCGGTACGCCGGTAATCTGTTCGAGAACAAGATCTCCGCAACAAATCTTTCCACCTTTTCTTGGCAGGCGCGCGGTAAAACGGCGACTCGGCTCACCGATGTTGGACAAGATGACGGTGGAAATACAGCGATCCCACCGCAACAAATACTCCAAAACCTTGGGTCCATTCTCGGCCAACATCAGAGCATCCATGAACGACGTGCCTAAACGGCCATGTTTGATACGGGCCGTTTCATCGCGCACGTCGCGTACCAAAGTTTCCAGATCGGCGCAATCACGGCTACGGCGCGTAATAAATGTGTAGGCCGTCATGTTGGCGGCTGGCATTTCATAATCCTGTTTGTCTCGCAAATCATACGGCATCATGATTCGCAGCCGACCCTTCGGCGTGTTCCCGGTGAGCTTCTCATTCCACTGCCGAATCGTTAGGAACATTTCGGCCAGCAGCAAATCATTCAACATCACACCGTACTTGCCAGCGGCAGCCCGCAGCGATTTGTGTTGTTCACGATGGAATGTTTTCGAACAGACACCGGGAAAAGGCGTCAGAACGTGCTGCGTGCCACTGTCCTGGTTTGGCATGGCAAGGGGTTGAATGCGTTTACCAAAAATATCCCAGCCTTGTCGAAAACCGGCACGCATTAACTCGCCACGCGATCCGTGAATGGCAACATCCGCCATCCGCCGACGGCGGCCGCGGAGCAGTCGTGGATCCACGTCCGCCAGTTCGGGAACTTGGTCGCCCGTGGGCACACGGATACCGTAGCAAGCCAACAGATCCCCCAGAAATCGGTACACTCCGGTTCCATCGGTGCAGGCGTGATGCACCTGCAACGTTAATCGAGTCGCGTCGTCACCGATTCGTCCCCAGACTCGCAGGCCAACCTCGCGACTCAAGTCGATCGCTTCACCATCATCGCACGTGAGCGGTTTGTCGGCGTCGCCCCAGTCAACGCGTGGTTTGACACCCTGCGACATCACCCAACATGGCATGGAGCGCTTGGCAGGTCTTATCAAAGCACACAGAAGGGGATGACGGACCAGCGCATCGTCGAGAGCCAATTCAAAAACTTCCGGATCGAGAGTTCCGGAAAAGTCCAAATGAATCACCGAAGTCATTGGATACCCGGGGAGATCGTCCGCGCAATACAACGCGTCGATCGGAGCCAGGTGTAAGGGGAAGACGTTCGGTTGGTCTTTCTTTAACATGGGGGCTCGTGTATGCATCCGGCTCCGTTTGAAGTTCTGATGTTACTCCGACAGGGTGCCAGCTGACAACATGGTATTGATTCTTGCCAGCCGATCGCCTCGCCGCAGGGAGCTCCTGACTCACGCGGGCTACCAATTCACCGTGATACCCCCCGGTGAAAGTGCCGAATGCGGCATCTGCACTCGCGAAACTCCTCCCGAACTTGTGGCACGTTTGGCATATCAGAAAGCTCGTGACGTCGCGTCGCGGATCGAAGCGGGTGTGGTGCTTGGTTGCGATACGGTGGCCGAATGCCACGGGCAGATCTTAGGAAAGCCGCGAGATCGTGAGCATGCCGGTGAGATGTTGAATTTAATGCGGGGCAATATTCACAAAGTCTATAGTGGAGTGTGTCTCTGGCACCGACCAAACGACACGACGCGCGTCGACGTGGCGGTAACTAGGCTGCGTATGGACGAAATCAGCAACCAACAGCTGTCGGACTATCTGAATACCGACCAATGGTGCGACAAGGCGGGAGCCTTTGGATTTCAAGACGGTTTGGACTGGGTGCACATCGAAGAAGGCAGCGAATCCAACGTCGTTGGATTGCCGATGGAATTGCTAGAGAAAATGCTAAAAAACTTCGACGGAGAATCCTAGCGCGCATTTCTCACAGTAGGCCGGAACGAGGTCGCAAAGCCTTGCCGGAACAGCGCAAACGCAGTTTTCTCTGTTGAAACCGTGTTCGCGAAAATAGCCGCAACGCAGCGACCGAAGTTCCGGCAGAGTGTGCGTTTGCTCGTTCCGGCCTACAAGTGTGTGAGAAATGCGGGCTAGTAGCAGCTTCGAACGCAGCTGAAAGTCTCCTTCGCTTGCTATCGCCTTCTCAAGATGACACAAACTGGCGCTATGCTAAACAAATTACCGCAAGATTCTCCTCTGTTTTGAATTGATTTCATTGACTAAGTAGCACACAAACGGCTACGATCGAAAGTTGGCGATATCGCGTCGCACCGCAACCATTTTGGGACAGAGACAGAAGGGATCGTTGATGTTCACAAAACGTAAAAGCCATTTTCACTTGAATGCGTCAACCATTGGATTTACCGTAATAGCCGTGTTTTTTACGCTGCGGTCCGTTACCTGGGGACAGTTGCAGATTTCCGAAATCATGTTCGATCCGGGTGGCGACAACAGTTGGGAGTGGTTTGAAGTACGCAACTCTGGCACGGCAGCGGTCGACTTGGATGGCTATTTCGTGGACGACACTGATGGTAATGCGTTTCCTGTAGATGCGTTGCCGAATATTCAAAGCGTCACGGCGGGTGGCAACTCACTGAACACGGTTATTCCGTCAGGTAGCGTTGCCGTG
>CBDUAB010000105.1:0-7922 GCA_965365045.1 uncultured Planctomycetales bacterium | reverse complement strand
TTCGGTGGCAGTAAGCAGACTCACGCCCTGCTACCCGGCAGCCCAGCCATCAACATGGGCGATCCAAGCTTCGTCGGCCCTCCTGATTACGATCAACGTGGCGCACCCTTCCTACGCGTTGGCGATGACCGCATCGACACGGGCGCGTTTGAGTCTCAGATCGCACCGGTAGACTTCAACAATGACGGCCAACTCGGCTGTGACGACGTGGATCTTCTGATGGCTGCAATTGTAGAGGCAAACAACGATCGCGAGTTTGATCTCACCAACGACAAGGTCGTCGATCAAGGCGACCTGGACGTCTGGCTGGCATTAGCGGGATTGGACAATCTGTTGTCCCACGACGCGTACCCACCAGGAGATGCCAATCTGGACGGCAAGGTCGATGTGACTGATCTGAATTTGATCGGCCTCAACTGGCGTCATGACGTCATTGGCTGGTGCAACGGCGATTTCACCGCAGATGGTCGAGTCGATGCGCTTGACCTCAACGCGTTGGCTCTAAATTGGCGCAGAGATGTGTCGGGTGAAGTGGCGCCTATCCGACGTGCGCCGCGAGCACCGCTTGCCAATCATGTGGTCGACGTCATCGTAGCGACGGATCGGTACTCCGTCGCCAAATCAAAACCGAACGACCGATTAAGTAAATCGAATTCGGATGTTAAAACGAAAGCAGTTTTCACTGAAACACTCGCCCGCCATAGTGTGCGCCGTTATGCAGTTTCTTTGAGTTCGCAATCGCAGCTACCCATGTACCAAGAACTGACAGTCGTCGACCAACAGCGAGTTGTGGACGAAGTGCTGAAACGATGGACTCCTTTGTGGGCATTCATTGACTCCACCTGCGCGTAGATGTAGCGGTTAGCGATCCGTAGCCCCTTTCGGCAATGCCGTAAAGAATTCTTAGATCGGGAAATGCAGGATGGATTGGCCCATCCGCAACCAGTATTGTGTCGGCCAGTCAGCATTCCACGGATGCGTAATCCGTCCCAGCGCAAGGACGCCATTTGCCCAATACGACGCTGGCCAAGTCTGGAAAATCGGCGGAAGATGGACGGTTCAATCACGACTTGGCCAATCCATCCTACGTAACACCGCGTCCTCGGGACGATGCCTTGATGATTGTGCTGAGAGTTGGTCGGCGACGATATCGGTAGACGATGGATCGCGTGATTATCTGGGCTTACATTTCCGTCGCTGACACCTTCAAAATGTCCGTGAAGACGACAATATCGTTTTTTCTCGTACATTCTGATCGACATCGCAAAAAGGCAGTCTAATAGGGTATGCTGTGGTATCAAGGTGCAGGCATGTACGGTTGTGCTGATCATATTGTCTCGTCTGGCGATTTTTCCGGCGATGATCCACGTTCGCGAATTAACCAAATCCTATTCGGATCTTTACCGAGGAGACTTCGTCGCGTTAGCTGGCGTTTCGTTCGATGTGGCTCCCGGCGAGATCTATGGTGTCCTGGGTCCGAACGGCGCCGGTAAGACGACCTTGTTGCGTATTCTCAGCACGGTATTGCGTCCCAGCGGCGGGACGGCAACGGTGAACGGATATAATGTTGTCACGCAGCCATCACCCGTGCGGCGACAGATTGGATTTGTCTCGGCGAACACGGCCGTCTACGATCGTATGACGGCTGCCGAAATGGTGGATTATTTCGGCCGTCTGCACGACATTGACGAGGAAACGCTCGTTCACCGTCGTGAGAACCTCTTCTCCCGACTTAAGATGCAAGAGATTCGCGATTTGCTCGGTGCCAAAATGTCCACCGGGATGAAGCAAAAAGTCTCCATTGCGCGTGCCTTGATTCACGATCCGCCCGTCGTCATCTTTGACGAAGCAACCGTGGGACTCGACGTGTTTGTTGCCCGGGCCCTGCTGAACATCGTGGCCGACTTGCGCGATGAGGGAAAGTGCATTCTCTTTTCAACGCATATTATGCGAGAGGCGGAACGCCTTTGTGACCGGATCGCCGTCATCCACCGTGGGAACTTGTTGTCGGAGGGAACCCAACAAGAATTGCGGGAAAGACACAAGGGCGACGATCTCGAAGATATCTTCTTTGAGTTAATCTCGACGTACGAAGAAACATACCAGGCCACGACGGCGACTACAGCCAGCTGACAGCGTAAAGACGATATGAACTGGAAACACGTCAAGCTGATCTTTTTGCGCGAATTTCGCGATCAATTGCGGGACCGGCGCACGCTGTTTGTCATTATCATACTCCCGTTGCTTCTGTATCCGCTGATCGGAATGACGTTTCTGCAGGTGAGCCAGTTTCTCCAGCAGAGTCCATCGCGCGTTCTACTCTTTAGCCATGGCGAGTTGCCAACGTCACCGCCGTTGGTCGTCGCAGGTGAATTGGTCCCCAAACTAGACGACGGTCTTATCGATGTCGAGGTTCGCATAGTCGACACCGACAACGTGGATGAAATTCATCGGATGGCGCTCGAAGAAATCGACAAAGATAACCATGACGCCGTGGTTTACTTTCCCGTCGAATTCATCGCGCAATTTTCACACACAGAGGGCAGCGACAATAGCGAGACCGACCGCATTGAAAACTCTGAATCGAAATCACGCAAAACTTCCGCCGAACCGCGGATTTTTGTCAATACGGCTCGTGACCGATCCCGTTTAGCCCACGACCGTATCACCTCGGTTCTGATCCAATGGCGCTCGCAAATTGTCGATGCAACGCTGTCACGTCACCGGATTCCGGCTCGCGCCAGGACCCCGTTTGTCGTCGTCACTGAGGATATCGCCGAACCATCCGTGCGGCGGGCCGCATTGTGGTCCAAGATTCTGCCTTTTGTCATTCTGCTGTGGACAATGACGGGCGCCTTTTATCCAGCCGTGGACTTGTGTGCGGGTGAAAAGGAGCGGGGCACCCTCGAAACATTGCTCAGCAGTCCAGCCGAACGAATTGACATCGTGTGGGGAAAACTGCTGACCGTGATGACGTTCAGTATCGCAACCGCACTGCTCAATCTGACGTGTCTTAGCTTTACGGCGAGTTTTGTGTGTTCGCAGTTTCAGGATCAATTGGGCAAGTCACCGACGATCGAATTCGGCCCACCGCCCTTAACATCGGTGCTGTGGATCATTCCGATGCTCATTCCCTTGTCAGCGCTCTTCAGTGCATTGTCACTGGCGCTGGCCACGATGGCTCGCAGTACCAAGGAAGGTCAGTATTACCTGATGCCCGTGTTGCTTGTCACGATGCCACTTGTGACATTGCCACTACTGCCATCGGCAAAACTCGATTTGGGAACCAGCCTGATACCATTGACGGGGCTCGTCCTTCTCGTGCGTCAACTCATGGAAGGCGAACATCGCGAGGTTTTGCTACATGTGATACCGGTGTTTATCGTGACGGCGGGTTGCTGTTGGTTTGCGATTCGATGGGCCGTCGATCAATTCAATAACGAGACGGTGTTATTTCGCGAAAGTGAACGATTTAGCGTGGGAAGGTGGTTTGCCCAAATCGTCCGCGACCGCGGCGCGACTCCTAGCGCGATGGAAGCCGTCACCTGCGGCCTGCTAATTCTGCTGATTCGCTTTTTTGGAGGACTAAACATAGCGGCTCCAACGGGATGGTCCGAATTCGTCGTGACTGTCGCCATCACGGCGATCGCGTTCGTGGCCGCGCCCGCGCTGTTGATGTCCGTCATATTGACCACGAGTCCAACGCAGACGCTCTTATTACGGCGCCCTAGATGGCTTGCCGTTCCCGTGGCAATCGTGTTGGCATTGTTTCTGCACCCGTTAGCGCTAACCGCCGGTGCGATTGTGCGTTATCTTTATCCGATTGACGAAAAAGCATTTGCTGGCTTGGACGCAATCATCGGTGAAGCTCCAATTCTCCAATTGTTGCTCGTGTTCGCCGTATTACCGGCCATTTGTGAAGAATTGGCGTTTCGTGGGTTTATCTTGTCCGGCCTGCGTCACCTCGGGTCTCGCTGGCGGGCGATCATTATCTCGAGCATCTTTTTTGGCCTCACGCACTTCGTCTTGCAGCAATCGCTCATCGCGGGCATGTTTGGTCTGGTGCTGGGCTACATCGCCGTACAAACCGGCAGTTTGTTTCCTTGTATTGCGTTTCACATGGTCCACAACGGACTATCTTTGTTGTCGGCGTTTTGGATTCCGGCCGCCGTCGAGCGGTGGCCAGCAACGAGTTGGTTGTTTCGAGAGTCGGTCGCATTCGGTGATAGCACGACCTATCTCTACAATTGGCCGATCGTCGTCGTTGCCGGCATCCTCAGTATTTTGGTATTGCGCTGGTTCCGTTTCCAGCCGCCACAACCATCGCTCGAAGAACGATACCGCGACGCCATTGACCATACTAGAACGGTCGGTATGGCGACGCGTTAGAAACCACGCTTCACTGCGGCGACCATGGATGGAAATTCTTCCTCGACCGAGCGTCGCTTGAAAGTGCGGTATCTGTTCGGTGTTGAGCAAGAACCGCTTGAGAATGTCACCGTTGCTGTGCGTGACGGCATCGCCGTCAATGTTGAGGACGCTGCACACGACGTCGATCTCGGCAATGTGGCAATCATTCCTGGGCTTGTCAATGCACATACGCATCTCGAGTTTTCCACGCTCGACGACCCTTTGTTAGGTGAAGACTCGACGTCGTTTGCCGATTGGATTCGCGCGGTCCTGAAATGGCGTTCACAGCGCGATGCCGACGCGCCAGAATCGCACCAAATCGCAATTGCGCAAGGCCTCGCCGAAAGCCACAAGCATGGCACGACGTTGATGGGAGAAATCGCCACTCAGCCGTTCTGGCCGGAGATCTATCAAGCGACCGATCTCAACGGTGTCCGTTTTTTGGAACTCATTGGACTTTCCAGCGACAGAATCGACGATCAGGTGCGGCAAGCCACCGAGTATCTCGGCGGGGCGGGCGAGTCGCCGCCCGGTTGGCAAGCTGGCCTGAGCCCCCACGCACCATATACGGTGGGCTGGCGGTTGCTGAATGAAGTCGTCCAGATTTCCCGTCGATTGCGAGCGCCAGTGGCGATGCATCTGGCCGAGACGTTTGATGAGCTTCAACTCCTTTCCGCACATAGCGGACCGCTTGTTGAACTTCTGAGCGAGCGGGGTGTGTGGGATCCGTCGGAAATTCCCCGTGGTGTCGAACCGGTTGCTTATCTGGAATTGCTCTCACAAGCACATCGGGCTTTGGTGATACACGGGAACTATCTGCAACATCCCGAATGGGAGTTCCTGGCCAAGCATCGTGAACGCCTGACGGTCGTCTATTGCCCGCGGACGTTTGCCTACTTTGGTCACCGGCAGTATCCACTGGAGGAAATGCTTCACCACGGCGTGCACGTCGCAGTTGGGACGGACTCGCGCGCCTCGAATCCGGATCTCGATCTGTTCGCGGAACTTAAGTTCATTCGTCAGCAACATCCCGACGTCGATTTGGAAACGATCTTGAGGCTTGGCACGAAGAATGGGGCCGACGCCCTGGGTTTTGGAGCATTGGTCCGCCCGATGGCTCTCGTCGCGTTGCCGGATGCCGATTCGCCGGACCCGTACGAGCTGCTGTTTGATGTGGAAAGTCAGATCATCGTTCATGGAAACGCCTGAGCGTAGCCATCCTACAGCCGGCAATTAGCGATCTGTGTTTCCAAAATCGCCGATGCGCCGATTGCCTCGAGTTGCTCCATGACTTCAATCAGTTCTTTGCGCTCGACCATAGCTCGTACGGCGCACCAATCCGGATCTTCAAGTGCATTCACGGTGGGTGAATTGAAGCCAGGTGTGATCGCTTCGGCGTTCGCCAGTTTCACGCGCGGAATATTGTATTCAAGTAATGAAAAATTGCGTGCGATGACGACACCTTCCAGGCGACGTACGATGCGGTCCGCCAATGTGGGATCGGTGACTTGTTGGTTTTGAATCAATACGGTCTCGTACTCGCCAATCTCGTCGAGGACTCGCAGCTTGTTCGCCGCCAGTGTGCTACCTGTTTCGACCAGGTCAACGATCGCATCCGCCACGCCCAGCGAGACCATGATCTCCACCGAACCGGACAGCGCGACCAGGTGAGCCGTAGCACCGTGTCGACTTAAATAGTCCTCCGTGACCCGCGCAAAACTGGTGGCAACGCGGCAACCATTGAGGTCTTTTGGAGAATTTACTTTGCTATCCTCTGGCACACAGACGGCCAGTCGACATTTCCCAACGCCCAAGCGTAACCGCTCGGAAACTTCGGCGCGTGCTTCCGCGACAAGATCGCTGCCCGTAATGCCCATGTCGATAGCGCCTTCGGCGCACAACACGGGAATATCGTCGGTACGTAGAAATGTGATATCGACCGGAATCTCACGAACACGCGCGAACAGACTGCGGTCTTGCCGCCGAAAGCTCAAGCCGGCTTGACGCAACAGCTCCGTGGCCAAATCGGCCAGACGCCCCTTGCTGGGTACGCCAATACGAAGATTTCTCACTGATTCTTGCTCCGTGACGCTTTTTCATCCAAGCCTGACACACCAAACCGCGCAGCGATTTTTCCTTCGACATCGGCCAGAGAAACGTCGCGATACCCCAGCATGACAAATAGGTGATAAATCAAATCCGCCGCTTCGTGGGCCAAGTGATCTCGCCCTGCATCGTTGTCCGCCGCGTGTGCGGCAGCGACAACCTCGGCAGCTTCCTCGGTGACCTTTTGGCCGATCGCTTCAACGCCACCCTGAAACAGCCGTGTTGTGTATGAGCGCTGCGGCGGGTTGGCCTTGCGATCCTCGATTACACTCATTAGCTGGTCAAAAATCGTCGCGTCCGAATTCACCATGACACCTATCCAAGAATAGGACCGGCAGACACAATCGTCTTTTGGCCGAATCGCCCATGGTAGACCGATTGCTGTGTAATGACAATTGGAAAGACGTTTAGGTTCAAACAACGATGAATTCATCCCCCGTACCTACGACATTGACAGTACCTACCACGCTGAGCGATTGTTGGTTTTTGACGGGACCGACGGCCGGCGGCAAAACGACCATCGGTCTTGAATTAGCTGGCCTGATCAACGCCGAGATTGTTTCGCTCGATTCGATGGCCATATATCGCCATCTTGACATCAGCACGGCCAAGCCAACCACGAAACAACGCGCACGGATTCCGCACCACTTGCTCGATATTGTCGAACCTAACGAAGAATACAGCCTGGCCAGCTACGTTGTGGCCGCGGAAAGCTGTGTTCGCCAACTGCGTCAGCGCGGCAAGGAAGCGCTGTTCGTGGGTGGCACGCCTTTGTACCTCAAGGCGTTACTGCGGGGCATTTTTTCAGGGCCGCCGGCCGACTGGGATTTTCGGCGTGAGGTGGCGGCTGAAGTGCAACGCGTGGGCGCCGAAGCGTTGCATGCTCGCCTGGCACAGGTTGATCCACTGTCAGCTCACAAACTGCATCCGCACAATGTGCGCCGTATCATCCGCGCTCTCGAAGTCTACAAAATAACAGGCCAACCGATCAGTCACCTGCAAATGCAATTCGACGAAGGCCGCGCGGCCGAGGATTGTCGCGTCTTTACTTTGCGATGGCCTCGCCAGGAATTGCACGCGCGTATTGATCGACGCGTTGATCGCATGTTCGCACAGGGACTCGTCGACGAGATTCGCTCGGTGCGCGAAAAATACGGAGATGTCAGCCGCACGGCAGCTCAAGCGGTTGGTTTCCGCGAAGTCGTATCATTGCTCCAGCACGAATGCGATGAAACGGAAACGGTCCGTCGGGTAAAAGTTCGCACGCGGCGCTTCGCTCGCCGGCAGGAAACTTGGTTTCGCGGCTTGAGCGAATGCCGCTTCGTACCTCGAACCGATGATACGCCCGCCCGCGAAGTCGCGGCGCAAATCGCCGGCATGTAGGCTCGCCCGTGGGTCACTCTTGC
>CBDUAB010000104.1:0-7925 GCA_965365045.1 uncultured Planctomycetales bacterium | reverse complement strand
CAAACAGCCGATTACGATCATTCAGTTCAAAGTTGATCAATGCGTTCAGCGTCATCGCCAACAGCCCCACGACACCGAAGCCGTCTGAATTGGCCCAAGGTATCTCGACTGCCTTGTTCACGACGTTGATCGGCCTGCTCATCGCCATCCCGGCGATCGCGCTTTACAACATCCTGAAAAACCGCATTTCGCGGTTGGTTTTGGAAGTCGGTATTTTGAGCGAGGAACTGATGAGACGCTTCCAAGATCTCGGTGCCAAGAAGTAGTCCGTCACCAGGCGGCGAACGATACACGGCTCAATTGCGGCAACGACATGCGAATCAAAAAACCGATCAGCAATCTGGCCGAAGGCGACTTGACGCCGATGATCGACATGACTTTTCAGTTGATTGCCTTCTTTATGGTCCTCATCAACTTTACCGAGGCCGAGCAAGACGACCGCATTAAACTACCGTCCAGCGTCTTGGCCAAACCACCGAGCGCGCCGCTGGAACATCCAGTCTTTTTGCAACTGACTAGGGACGGCGACGTAATTATCGGTGGCCAAGCGGTGCCTTTGGCCGGGATTCGACCGTTCTTGATTAGCGAAGCCGAGGCGCTCGAATTTGCCGACAAACCTCGCTCCGACGCCACGATCATCATCCGGGCCGATGCCAGCACACCGACCGGAATAGTCCAAGAACTGATCCAAATCTGTCAGCAGGTACGATTTGAGAAGTTCGCGCTGCGCGCCAAAGAGGAGGTCTCCTATTAACTAGTACAGCCTTTATATCATGTCTGCCGGCCCCGCCAGCCGAACGGGACCTGACACAACCAAACACGGCAAACTCGCTGCCACGTCCCGCTCGGCTCGCGGGACCCACTAAAAAACATCGAGCGAGCGAGACTAGTCATGAAAATCCGCCACACGCGCGAATCTGAAAAAATCGAGCTGCAGATGACGCCGATGATTGACATCGTCTTTCAGCTGCTCATATTCTTCATCATGACGTTCAAGATTGTAGCACTTGAAGGTGACTTTAACGTCAAGATGCCAATCGCCGCACCGGACGCCACTATTACTGAAATTGATCCATTGCCGCCGATGAAACTGCGACTAAGAGCAGGGGCCGATGGTCAGATCGCCAGCATCGTCTTGGCCGAACAGGCATTCGACAGCTTTGACGGGCCGGGCAACAACCTCCACAGCTATATCATGGGATTGGTCGGCGGCGATGCGGGACCAGGTACCGGTTTACCGAGTGCGGAGATCGAATTGGATTGTGATTATCACCTCAATTACGAGCATGTTATTCAGGCGATCACGGCCGTGTCGGGCCATATCACCGAGAATGGTGACATCGTCAAGCTAATCGAGCGGATAAAGTTCTCATCACCAAAGCAACCCGAATAAGGCCAGTGTCTCGATGACACTTTTCGACAACACGCTCGAACATGGCGCGCTGGATGGCGGTGCCGATACCGATGCCGACCAATCGGCAAGCGACGATCACGTGCTGACCGTATCGGATCTCACACGCGACATCAAGACTTCGCTACAGGACCGCTTTTCCTCCGTCTGGGTGACGGGTGAGATCAGCGATCTGGCGCGGCCCAATTCCGGGCATGTCTACTTCACGCTCAAGGACGATCAATCGCAAATCCGAGCCGTGATTTGGCGCAACACGGTCACACGACTACGCGTGCCGCTGGACGACGGCCTGGAAATCCTTTGCCGTGGCGACATCGACGTCTACCCACCGCGCGGGACGTATCAACTGATTATCCGCCATCTCGAGCCACGTGGCGAAGGTGCTCTTCAGGCCGCGCTACGAAAGCTACGGGCCAAACTCGACGCCGAAGGTCTCTTTGAACCGGCATTGAAGAAGCCGATTCCGTCGCTGCCGCGCCGCATCGGCGTGATCACGAGCCCGTCCGGCGCCGCGCTGCGAGACTTTTTGCAAGTCGCTGCACGGCGTTGGCGCGGGGTGCAAATCGTGATCATCCCAAGTCGCGTACAAGGGGTGGAAGCGGCGACAGAGATTGTTGCGGCCATCGAAACCGCACACGACATTCGGCCCAAACTGGACGCACTGGTCGTCACGCGGGGCGGCGGTAGCATCGAAGACTTGTGGAGCTTTAACGAAGAAAAAGTCGTGCGGGCGATCTTTGCCGCGGAACTGCCGGTCATCTCCGCCGTGGGGCATGAAATAGATGTGACGCTGGCTGATCTCGTCGCGGACCTCCGAGCGCTGACGCCTAGCGAAGCAGCCGAGCGTGTCATCCCATCAGCCGATGAATTGCAAGCCAGGTTGGAGCAGTTGGATAAGCGACTTCAATCCGTGGTTGTGGCTAGATTCACGCATGCGCGCAGCCGCCTGGACGCGTTGGCCAGCCGGCGTGTCCTGCGGCACCCAGATGAATCGCTGCGTCTGTGGGCCCGCCGGGTCGACGAATTGCAGATGCGCGCCAGCCGCGCCATCAGCACCCAATTGTCACGTCAGTGCGAGCGTTTGGCTGCCGTGTCTGGGCAACTCGAATCACTCAGCCCGCTGTCCGTCCTCCGCCGCGGCTACAGCTTGACGTCTCGGGACGATAGAATCCTTTTCGACGCGGTTGCCGTCAATGCGGGCGACATCATTACGACCAGACTTGCCCGTGGCGAAATCACCAGCCGTGTAGAATCGATCAATCCATCCTCGCCGGAAAGTCCCGTGAAGGTGCGTGAATCAGACGGAAGGAACTAACGGTGGCAAACAAATCCAACTCGCAACCGGACATCGACAAGCTGGATTTCGAAACGGCGTTGGCCCGGATCGAGGAAATTGTGGCCCAGCTCGAACAGGGACAAATCGGTTTGACCGGTTCGCTTGAGCAATATGAAGCGGGCGTCAAACACCTAAAAAGGTGTTACGAACTGCTGGAACGTGCGGAAAAGAAGATAGAAGTCCTCAGCGGACGAGACGCGGAGGGCAATCCTCAAACAACATCTTTCTCCGACACAGATGCAGATTCCCTCGCGGAAAAAGCGGATAGCCGCAGCAAAAGACGCTCAGCTCGCCGCCAAAAGTCAGCGCCGCCGCCGAAACCAGCGGGCGAGGATAACGTAGACGTACCGGGGGGGCTTTTTTAGAATACAGCCGTTTTTGGGCATGCCCAACGCTTTAGACCACCACCGGACGATGACTCCTTTGACTGAAACATCCTGCCCTCCGGGCCAACATCTGGTTGCTGACATCGACGACGGCTTGCGCAAGTACGCGGATTTTGGGCCAGGCTGCCCATCACATCTCGCGGCGGCGATTCAACACAGCTTGTTGGCTCCTGGTAAACGTCTTCGTCCATTGCTCGTGCTGCTAACGGCAAAAGCCTGCGAATGTCCGGTCGAGCAAGCGCTCCCGGCCGCGTGCGCAGTTGAAATGATACATGCGTATTCGCTCATCCACGACGATCTACCGGCAATGGACGACGATGAAATCCGACGTGGCCTGCCAACTTGCCATGTGGCCTTCGGTGAAGCGACTGCCATCCTCGCGGGTGACGCTTTGCAGGCCCGCGCATTCGAAATCTTGGCCACCGACATCAAGCCGCCGAGCATCGCGGCGACCTGCTGTCGCGAGCTCGCCCACACGGCTGGCGCCGCGCAACTTGTTGGCGGACAAGCTGACGACTTACACTACGAACAACTTGACGGCGACGCCGCGATGTTGGACGCGATCCACCGCCGCAAAACGGGTGCCATGTTCGTGGTTTCGGTGAGACTGGGCGGAATTGTGGCCGGATGTTCGCCTAACAAACTACGGGCACTCTCGGAATTTGGCCAGAATCTTGGTCTCGCATTTCAGATTATCGACGACTTATTGGACGAAGAAGGTGAAGAAAGCGCACTAGGAAAGCGGACCCGCAAAGACGCGCGGCGTGGTAAAACTACCTACCCTGGTCACTACGGCGTCGAGGCCAGCCGACAACGGGCAATGCAGCTGATTGATTCCGCCTGTTCCGTTTTGACACCGTTCGGTTCGGCGGCCGCGGAGCTGGAAAGCCTGGCCCGGTACGTGGGCCAACGGACAAGATAATCATCTCATTTTACCGTGTCACACCACCTCCAAACACAAAGCCAGCAAAGAAACTTTGAACCATTTCAGGTTGGAAATCGAATTAAGATAGTCAAGACAAGTTGGACAGCGCATATTAGGCGAACGAGGTAGCGGTATCCAACCAGACAACCACCGTGAGTTTCCGCTGATAACGCTTCACTGAATCGAATTCGAGAGTTATGCCGAAAATCCTCCCCCAGATTCAAACCGCGGCAGACCTGTCGGGTCTCTCGCTCATTGAACTGAACCAGCTTGCGTTTGAGATCCGGGACATTCTCTGCGGACTCGTTTCGACGCGCTCTGCCCATTTTGCATCCAACCTCGGTGTCGTCGAACTCTGTATCGCGCTGCACACAGTTTACGATTTCCGCAAAGATCGATTGATTTGGGATACAGGGCACCAGATTTACCCTCACAAGCTTGTCACTG
Organism: uncultured Planctomycetales bacterium; assembly: GCA_965365045.1. Taxonomy (GTDB): domain Bacteria; phylum Planctomycetota; class Planctomycetia; order Pirellulales; family Pirellulaceae; genus CBDUAB01. Next base: position 3,420 of record CBDUAB010000104.1, on the reverse strand, counting down.
GCCGTTATCCGCAGTTCGGCACGATGCGAACCAAGGGCGGCCTGATGGGTTATCCCAACCCGAGCGAGAGCCCATATGACCTATTCATGACGGGGCACGCCGGTTGTAGTGTCTCTACGGTCCTAGGACTCAAATCGGGTGACGACCTGATCGGCGAATCCGAACGACGTGCCGTAGCGGTGATCGGCGACGGTGCTTTTCCTTCTGGCATCGTCTACGAAGCCCTCAACAACATCGGCGCGCTGAAAAAGAAAGTGCTTGTCATCTTGAACGACAACGAGATGTCGATCTGTCCACGTGTCGGCGCGGTCGGGAATTACCTCGATCGTTTGCGAACCGCGCCGTTTTATACGGGCCTCAAGGAAGAAGTTGTCAAGATGCTCAATCGCGTGCCCGTGTTTGGCGATCCGGCCGAACGATTCCTGGCACAACTCAAGGAGGCCGCCAAAGCGGGTCTGCACGGTGGGATGCTGTTCGAGGAACTTGGCCTAAGGTACATCGGACCGGTCGACGGACACGACATCGGCGTGTTGCGGAAATACTTGCGGATGGTGAAAGATTTCGACGAACCGGTCTTGCTACATGTCATGACGGAGAAAGGACATGGTTTCAAACCGGCCGCCGAGGATCCGGTGTTCTTTCACACTCCACCGACTTTCCGTCGCGAAGAAGACCGCGCGATCCCGCTGCCGAAATCCAGCACGCCAACGTATACGAACGTTGCTCGAGATGCGATCGCGGAGCAAATGCGCAAGAACGATCGCGTCACCGTGTTAACCGCGGCTATGTGCCAAGGAAACAAGCTGGAGCCAGTTCGCCAAGAGTTTCCGCAGCGTTTTTTTGACACAGGCATCTGCGAATCACACACCGTCGCCTTTGCCGCTGGTCAAGCCAAAGCCGGCCTACGACCGATCGTCGACATTTATAGTACGTTCCTGCAACGCAGCTATGACCAGATATTTCAGGAGACCGCCCTGCAAAACCTGCCCGTAACTTTTATGATGGATCGGGCCGGCCTGACGGGTCCTGATGGTCCCACCCATCATGGTGTGTTTGACATCGGCTACATGCGGCTCTTGCCCAATTTAGTCGTAATGGTACCCGGCGACGCATTTGATCTCCGTGCCATGGTCGAATTATCACTGGCACAGCCGTCACCGTGTTCGTTGCGCTATCCGAAAACGTCGGCCGATACGATCGAAGGCCAGCGTCGGCCGCTAAAACTAGGTCAGGCCGAACGGCTACGCGACGGTCGTGACGGCACAATTATCTGTTGCGGTACCCAGCTCTCCGATTGCCTTTGCGCGGCGGACACACTGCTCGGCGAAGGACTGGACATCGGTGTGATCAACGCTCGCTTCGTCAAACCGCTCGATCGCCACACTATTCTAGACGCTGTCAGCAACAGTGCATTTGTAATAACCGTCGAAGAATCCGCGCTTGCCGGAGGCTTCGGTAGCGCCGTGCTCGAAGCGGCAGCCGACGCTCACGTCCCCACTCATCACATTCGGCGATTGGGAATTCCAGACCGATTCATCGAGCATGGCGAACGCGCCGAATTGCTCGCCGATTTGGGATTGGACGCGGCCGGCATCGCGCGAAGCTGTCGTCAAGCGGCTGCCGAACAACGGCAACACGTCGGGGGCTAGCCATGTCGTTGGTTCCGGAAAAAACGCGGGCCGTTCCATCATGGAAACAACGCCGGCCGCGGGTAATGCTGCTGGGTAGCCAAAGTAAAGCCGGTATCTCCACCGCGGCTAACGATCTGCAAGCGCTTATCAAGCCGCACGCTGACATCACCTTAGTCGATCTCGACGGTACCGCATGCCTTGACGACTCAGACAAGGGTGACGTCCAACCGTGCGACGTGGATTTTGCTATCGTCCTTGGCGGCGACGGTTCGATCTTACGCGCCGCGCGCCAGATGGGTATGCACCAAGTTCCCGTGCTTGGTGTCAACCTTGGCTATCTCGGCTTTCTCGCGGATCTACTGCCCGACCGTTTTGCCGACGTTTTTCCCGCCGTTTGCGCTGGTGCATGTAAGATCATTGACCACTTGATGTTCACTTGCCAAGTGCGCCGCGAGAATCGGGTGCTAGCGGAGACATTAGGCCTGAACGAAGCTGCTGTTCATGGCGGACCTCCGTACTCGATCTTGAAAGTCGATCTTTACATTGACGGAGAATTGGCCACGACCTATAGTTGCGACGGCCTAATCGTGAGCACTCCCGTGGGTTCAACGGCCCACAGTTTGTCGGCCGGTGGACCGATCGTTCGCAAAGATTTACAAGCGTTTGTTATTGCACCGATTAGCCCGCACACTTTGACGGTTCGACCGGTTGTCGATTCAGCGACTCGGGTCTACGAAATGGTGGTACCGCAACCGCACGAAGCGATTTCGGTCGTCGTGGACGGACAAGTGCTCCATCCGTTGGCCGCGGGCGACCGCGTGACCGTGCGACGCGCGAAACCAAGTTTCCAACTAATCGAAGTTCCCGGACTCGGCTACTATCGAACACTCAGCGACAAACTTGGCTGGGGAGGGACGATTAGATAGTGAAACGGGATTCAGCGCGCGCCGGCGATATTGGCGTGCGTGATCCTGAGAGCGTTTGAGGAAAATGACTAATGTCTAAGGACTAATGACTAATTAGATCCGAATTCCCAATGACGAATTACGAATAAAGATAGGTGCTCTTTTGGAGGAAAACGCGACGATTGCAAGGTTAAAGCTCGAATCTCTTACTCGTATTGTGGCATTCGTCATTCATTAGGCATTAGTCCTTAGACATTAGTCATTCACCACACGCGTTCGAGATTCGTGATCCCTCATTACTCATCTGCCCCGTCCGCGAACACATCACTCGACAGGCAAGGAAGCCATGCACAATCGCAAACCACGGCCGGCCATTCGCCACATCGCGATTCTTACTCTCAATTTGGTAATCTTGACGTGTGGATACCGCGCTCCGATCGCCGCGCAAGAACCAACAGTCCAGGATAAGTTTGACGCAGTCACGTCAAAACTTACCGACCACACCTATAGTCTGCGCTACAAGTTTCGTCCGGGAGACACACTGCTTTATGAAGTCATCCATCAGGTCTCGGTCAAGACTTTGGTCCAAGGTACCAGCCAAGAGAGCCAATCACGCAGCAAATCAAGAAAATCGTGGAAGATTGACAAGTCGGATGCCCCCGGTACCACGATTCTGACGCACTCCGTGGATTACGTGGACATGTGGTCGAAAACATCAGGACGCCAACCGATTCGATACGACAGCCGGAGCGACGAGCAGGCACCGCCCGATTACGAGAACATCTCTAAGATGGTCAAAAAGCCGCTGTCGATTGTGACAGTCGACGCCTTTGGCAAAGTGCTCGAACGTGACGACAAAATTCCACAATTCGACATGGGCACCG
>CBDUAB010000103.1:0-7931 GCA_965365045.1 uncultured Planctomycetales bacterium | reverse complement strand
GGCCATATCAGCCTCCTTTTGCGACCGCGAGCGCGGCTTGGATGACATTCGCGTAAGTACCGCAACGACAAATGTTGCCGTTCAAACCGGTCCGAATCTGTTCTTCCGTCGCGCCCGGATTCTGGTTCAAGAACGCCCGCACGGCGACCACGAAACCAGGCGTACAGAATCCACATTGTTGAGCGTCGTGAGCGACGAAGGCCCGCGGCACCGCATCGGGATTATCCCCCCCGAGACTTTCGACAGTCTCGATCGACTTGCCGACCGCGGCAAGCGCCAACGTGGTCGACGCCATAGCGGGTTTTCCATCCACCAGCACTGTACTGGCGCCGCTACTACCGTCCAGGCTAACCGGCTTGGCGCCGGTCAAGTTGAGCTGGTAACGCAACACGTCCAGTAGGGTCGTGCGTGGCTCGACTTTCACTTCGTGTGACTTGCCGTTAACGTCAAGCGAGACAGTCGTCCAACCGCTGACGACCCTTGTCGATTGTTCTTGTGCGGCAACCGTTGTCGGCGCCGCGACCATTGCGGACGCGGCAGCCGCTGCGCTCGAGCCCTTGAGGAATGACCGGCGACTGAATTGGTCAGTTGGTGGTTTTGCCATGGTTCACTTCCGTCCAATAAACAGGCGATCCGCGAAACTGAGTTAACCGCTGGCCGATTCGTGCGGCCAATGAGCGCGATTATAAGGTGTTTGTCTGGCGATACAACTACCTCACTCGTCAACCAGGCGTTTTCTCAGCCGATTGTCGTCCTGGCAACACGCACACGGCCCCGTTTCGAACATCACGATCGAGCAAATGTCGCACCAGTAGTCGATAACGTATTTCTTGCCGTCCTTGATTTCGTGAATCTTGAGGATTTGAACCATCGGTACAGCCTCGTGGCGGCGCACCAACAGTTCGACGTCGATGGCCCGTAACCGCTCGTCGGTGCGAAAAGACCGGCCGCGAAGGTCCTCGACAATAGGAAGTAAATCGCCGTCAACGGTTTCGATCGCCAAGATGTGATCTTTGGCTTCCGGAACGCTGGTTATGCCGTAGCGTCGCTCGAGGGCCTCTGCCATCCACACAACGCGGCCGCGAAGTGACTCTCTGTGGTACTCAGGCCGATCATTTCGAGGCTTGGTGGTGGAATCCTTTTCGTTTCCTGCGGCGTAGACGAGAACGGTTGAGGAGTCCGCAATTTCAGACGCCGGCCCGTCCCAGCCAGCGAGACCAAACATCACCAAAGAGATGGCGATTTGAAAAATGCTATTCGTTCGCATGTCCGGCCACAATTAGCTCGACAGAAACATCATGTTGCTTGCCGTTTGCTGACGCCTTACCAGAGAAATGAACAAGCCACCAATCGTTCGCCTCGTCGTGACGAATCGACAGTCCGTTGTCCGTCACATCCGAGGCTTTCTGCAGACACAACATTGCCGGGTGACTCGATTCGGCAGCCGCAGCGCTAAGTTCCAAAAGCTCCGCGACATCCATAGGCGCCGCGGCCTTATCATCGTCAGCACGGACGAGCAACAAGAAATCTCGAGTCGGTGAAGTGCCTTCGTGGTTGCCGTCCGTGGGCTGCAGGGCGTATCGCAACGTATAAGCTCCTCGGCCTATTGTCTGGTCACGAAAGTCACTGCCGCGACGGGGAAATCGCAAAATGCCGATTAGCTGCCCTGACTCGAACGGATAGAGCAACTCGTCAGAAGGTTTAAAACTCGGCTTGACCTTCCATTGCTTGCATGGCCAGATTTCGCACACCGTGCGATTCGAACCACGTATAACCTTAAACCCGGTCGTGGAAACCTTCTCAACAATCTCGTCGGATAACGAGTCGCGCGGAGGTGGTTCGTTGAGCGTTTCGACACGATACTCCACCGCGAACGACGCTGTGACAAGAGAGAATAGAACGCAAGATACAAACAAGAATTGACGTCTCATGAAGCTACCTGTCTTCCGACCAAGAACGCGATTCACTCGCTCGAATACGATAGTCATCGCCGCATTACTAATAGGCGAATGTGCCTAAATAAGCTGTGCGGCTGTCGGGTATGGACCAGCGCGAGCCAAGTCCGCGCGCCGAAACCTCGCCTTCGATGGTGACTCCCGGCACGCATCCTTCAAGCTGTGCCAGCGGCGGATAGAAAGCCGATTCATTTGAACAAATGCAATCGCCGGGCCTGGCTTTACGGGCCTTAATATGGACCAGTTCGCCAGCTTGCAAGTTGCCCTTTAACTCCACCGTATCCAATTCCATGTCAATCGGAGCCATCCGAACGGACGAGATATTGCGGCCAGCCTTGCCTGCATGCGATTTGACGAATTCAACGAGCGCCCTGCGCTGCCTCGGAGTCGCCTTTTGGTCGACAATGATCAGCGATTTCAATTGCCTCGCGTCCTCGAGTCCGGCATGACCGAGTGTGTCAGACGCCCGCACGACTACCACGACCTTCAATCCGGCCAAATTGACATCGGCATGGCTTCCTTCGGCAATGCTCCAGGACATGACGGCATGCTTACCGGCTAAACCAACTTCGCCCATGGCAAAGCAGGGACCAGTGTAAACCTGACACGTACGAGCTTCGATGTACGTTCCGCTAATCTCACCAGCCGAAGTGATCGCCGGCGATCCGAACAATACGCAAGCGATGAGGCAAATTAAATAACTAGGGCGACACATTTTGACGTCTCCAATATCGAAATGGAAATGATCCCTCGCTGCGAGCATGAAGGTTATCCGCATGCACACAACGCGTACTCTCTTGATGCGCATTCTAGATCCGAAAAACCGCCCGGTCCATGCGGAATGAAGAAATCCCCAAATTCAGCCGATTCGCCTCTCCGTTTTCACGGTCGGCGTTTCCGCAGCCTGTAAACGCTCGTAATCCGCCGGCGTGTCGAGATCGGCGAGAACGTCATCCGTTTCAAGCACTAGGTCCGTAGTCGGATGCCGCTTTACTAAAGCATTCACGCCCTCGTCCGGTTCCAGCGAAAACACTTCGCGGTACATCAGCCAGGGAAACAACACCGGGTGCCCAGCCTGGCCACGGACGGTCGGCACAATGATCTTTCGATTGCCAGTCACCGCGTTGTCTGATCGGTCCGCGCCCAACACCTGGTCGATGACGGCGGACGATAATCGCGGCATGTCGGCAGGCGCAAGCATCCAGGCGTCCGATTCCGTCGGATCGTACTTGTCCTGAATGTGCGTCAGCGCATGCTGAATGGAAATCTTCATATCGGGCGGATCGAAATCGGGAAGCACCAGATCAACACCAACGTTACGACAAGCTTCCTGGAGCTCACGATCACTGTCGCGAATCACAATAACGACACGGGTTACCCGACTGCTCGTCCACGCCGCCAAAACATGCTCAATGATCGTCGAGCTATTCCAAGGCAACAACAGTTTATGACGTTTCATGCGCCGGCTTTGTCCCGCGGCGGGTATGATCGCGTAACTTCGGAAGATATTCATGACAAAAAGCGTGAGTTAAGAAAATGCGTGAAACTGATTGGCGATAGGGCGGTGGGTCACTCGAGCCGAGAGTGACCCGAGCGACTGGCGCGAGGTCACAATGCACGGCGCGGTTGGTGCTCAGGTTCAAGTGATTAAATCTGAAACCGAATGACGCTGGCGAGGTAACGGTCGTTCTGGTCACTCTCGGCTCGAGTGACCCACTGCAATTCGCGAAACACTTACAAAAACAGTTCGGATAGCGCCTTTCCGTGGTCGGTAATTGGAACCGGTCGATCACCGTCATTCAATTCGAAACTGGGATCAATGCCGAGCGCTGCGTAGATCGTGGCATGTAAATCCGGCACGGATATTGGTCGCTCGACGACGTTTTTCCCCAGCTCGTCCGTCACGCCCACGGCTCGTCCTGTTCTAAGTCCTCCACCAGCCAAGACAACACTGAACGCGTCACTGTGATGACCGCGTCCGCCACCGCCATCAAACTCGGGCGGTCGGCCGAACTCCGTCGCCACAACGATCAACGTGCGATCAAGCCGTTTGCGCTGTTCCAGGTCCGCAACCAGCGTCGACAAGGATTGATCAAGATCCTGAATTAGCAGATGTTGATTGACCTGCCCCTCATTGTGTGTATCCCAACCAGTGCCATTCAAGAAATTCAAATTAAACGATACTTCCACGAACGGCACACCTGCCTCCCCCAAGCGGCGCGCCAGCAAACAACGCTGTCCAAACTCGCTGCCGTAGGCTTCACGCAAGCCAGCATTCTCCGTCGACAGATCAAAGACTCCTGAAAACGCCGGGCCCGCTAGTTTGAACGCTTCTTCACTCGTCGTTATGTACCGTGCCACACGTTCGTCACCCACATGTTTTTGCCCGTACTCGCCGCGCAGTTTCCGCAGCAGGGCCGCACGCCGACTCTGTCTCGTGTCGCTAATGAAATCTGGTCGGCGCAAACCCGCTGGGCCAGCTTTGGTATCGGTCAAGTAGATGTAGCCATGCCGCGCTCCAAGAAAACCAGGTCCGCGACTGGCACTTGGGTAGCCCATCAAAACGTACGGTGGCACGCCGTTCCCGCGGGCGCCAAGCTGTTGCGAAACGACAGAACCAAGTGACGGATAAGTCGTCGTTCCCGTCGTCGGTCGCCCCGTGTGCAAGCGATTCACGGCAGCCGCGTGTTCGTCGATCACGTTGTGAAAGACGCTGCGCAGCAACACAAACCGATCAAGCAACGGCGCCGTTTTTTGCAAATGCTCGCAAACCTGTACGCCATTAATTGCCGTATCGATCGCATCGTAGTAGGAGCCTGGTATCTTCGCGGCCGCATCGCCCTTTATTTTAGGGTCCCACATATCGATGTGACTCGCCCCACCTCCAAGCCAGATAAAGATGCAACTGTCGGCTTTGCCACGACGTGCACCAAGGCCATCATCAGCCGCATTCAGGACGAAGTCCGTCGTACCGCACGCGGCCGTAACCAAAGCAGCCTGCCCGACGGTACGCAGAAAATCGCGCCGCGTGGTGTCTGTCGATGTCTGATTATTACGGTGCTGATGACGCATTTTTACTCCAGTTAGGGCACAAAAACGAATTCCGGCGAATTGACGAGTGCCCAGACAACGTCTTCGCATCGTTCACGCCAATCGGCCGCCAATCTTTCTGTCGTCGGATCGCCCGCTAGGGCCGCTCGCTCCATTTCCATCTTGATCTGAGTTGCCTCTGGGCTGAGGTGATTCGACCACGACACGGAGGTGCGGCGATATGACGGCATGCGCGCCACGGCATTTTCGACATGCCGCTCCGGATATCCCGCGGCGAGCAGTTCACGAACCCAAGCTGACTCGGCAGCGGAAGGTGGACGACAAAGAATCTGCAGGAAAAGCTCATCAACAAAACTGTTCAAAGACATATCCACCATTGCAAGTTCGGTCAAAGCGCTGTCGTCGGAAAGCTGTGCCATCCGCCGCGCCATGACGCCATTGGCAAGAATCAACGGCTGCAAGGCCGTGGCCGTCTCGTCGCGTTCGGTAAGTGGCTGTGGCCGTGAATCACGCCAACCGAAGGTGACGAGTGTGTCGATGATACTTTGGGCAATTGGCAACGCTAGTGCGGGCCGATCTCGCTCGTTCGACAACGATACGAATTGCCAGGCCCGTCTGGGAACTCCCAAATTCAAAAACGTGCTCGCCGGACGTCGACCTTCCGGATCAAGTGTTAATGCCTCGGATCGGAAAGGCTTGCCTGACACGACAAACAACGAATCGACGATCTGTTCGGCTGTTAATCGTCGCCGAGATGGTGCCGCAAACAGGCGCGCATCGACCTGGTCGACAATCTGACGTTGATACACGTGCGAATTAAGAATCAACCGTGCAACGTGTTTGAGATCATATCCGTTTGCGACAAGCTCGCGGGCCAAATAATCCAGCAGTTGCGGATGCGAGGGTTTCGCGTCGTCCCAATCGTCCACCGGCTCGACGAGGCCACGTCCCAGGTAGCGATGCCACAGCCGATTCACGATCGTCTGGGCAAAACGATCATTACGAGGCGAGGTTAATATCGCGGCTAGTCGTTCACGCGGATCATTTGCATCACGTAGCACACCGTCGGGCTGCGCATTCGGCGCCAGTCGACCGAAGGGCCAATTCGGTGCGATTGTATCGCCCGGACGGAGCGAAACAGTGACTGCCGGAGGCCTGGCGTCAGGCGACAAAGCAACCGAACTCGTCTTCGGCAACTTCAGCGCCTCGCGGTGCAGCATTGCCGCCACACTGAACAATTCGCCTTGCTGGTAGGGATGATAGGGCGCATCGTGACAGCGGGCGCACTTCATCTCCAGGCCCATGAATGCTTTGGTCAGCACATGCGCCTTGGCGGCTGGCGGCACGTCATTCTGAGATGCCATGCCAAATCCGGCCGGCCCACCACCGTACTTGCTCCCCCGCATCATCACCAATTCGGAAACGAAACGATCAAACGGCTTGTTGTCTAAAAACGACTCGTAAATCCAAACGCGAAACGGTCCGGTGTTGTTGAGCTTTGGCTTCAAGATGCCAGGATTCTCGGCGAGCACATCTTGCCAATAGCCAACCCAGTGATCGGCCCAGCGAGGATCATCGAGCAAGCGATCAATTACTCTCGCCCGGCGCTGGCCTGATTTGTCCGCCAGAAAAAGCTTGATTTCCTCGCGGGTCGGGACAACGCCGACCGTGTCGAGCGTGATTCGGCGCAAAAATGTGTAGTCGTCGGTAAGTTCCGCGGGTACTTCATCGGCCGCGGTCAGCTTGGCGACGATAAATCGATCGACCGCGTTACAAACGGCCGTGGTAGTCTCAGCGTGCGGTACGACGAACGGGGGACGACCTTTGATTTCCTGTCGGGCGATTTCGTGCCGTTTGTCCCAATAGGCGGCTTCCTCCACCGATAACTGGGATCGCCGCCGCTTTTCGATGGCAGTCACGTGTTGACGCGATCGCTGGGCGAAAGCTTCCCAATCCGCGTCCGTAAGTGTAAAAGACTGGTCGCCCGCAGTGGCCAAGATCGTAAACGGCTCACCTTCGAAACTGACGGCCACGCACAGTTCACCGAGCTCGGCGCGCAAACCCTTGCCACCAACGACCGTATCGACACGCACGAAATGGTCGCCCTGCTCGAGTTGTACTTCACTCACGGATTCCTGATGCCCGGGCGGCAGAACGCGAACACCCACTTCTTGCGAATTGGCAAGCTCCGGAACGGATTCATGTCCACTGGCATTCGTTTCCATGAACGGGATCTCGCTCTCGAGCTCGTCGTCGACGTAAAGGCGCGTGCCACTCTTGGCTTGGACCAGGAACCGATAGTTTCCAGCTTTCCATTGTGCGGCCAACTCACCGCGCACGAGGAAGGGATTAGAACGGTCAACGATGATGCCTTTGTCCGAATACTTTTTGGGCAAGGCAACTAACGCAAGGCTGGGGGCGTCAAAGGCTTCGTGAGACGGACCCAGTTCGAACTCCCAGCTCCGATTGGGAATCCCCTCGAACAGGGTGAACCGAACAACGCCGTCAAGGACTTCACCGGCATGTTGTGGCTTGAGAATCGTCGGCACTGCTTCCGACGTGGTTGGCTCATCCTTCGTTTCAGCCCCCGGACTGCCAGCAACGGGAAAAACCGCGAGGGCAATCACGAGCGAAATAGGGTATAGCCAACGCATAATCCACCTCCAGTGACAGTTAGAATAACGTCCTTGCGCTAGAAGCGTCAAACTGGAAACGAGTTATGCCTGTATTTGGTGTGATGTGCGCGAGTCAACAAAAGACGGAAAAGACCGCAGATACGCGCGAACCGGCAAGAAATATGTGCCTGAAAAGAACCAGCGCCGGATCGGCAAGCCGAGGATTTGACCAGCGGGCGATCGCAAACTAAATAACTTTTGGCGACCACTGTCAACACAACTTGTCTGTCACCCGATCGCCACATTCCAG
>CBDUAB010000102.1:0-7945 GCA_965365045.1 uncultured Planctomycetales bacterium | reverse complement strand
CAAAGTCATCAAGGGGCTATTGGCCTAACCGCGCGTCAACTTCTACACCGTGGCCAGGGCCATCGCACTAAATCTGGGGTGTCCGTGACAGTGCTGGCCCCCCATATCGCGACAGCAAAGATAGCAGCGTTATGGTTAGCGGCCCAATAGAATGGAGTGATGAAAAAGGCAACAGCAAGATGTAGTGCTGGCAGCACTGCAGCTATACCAGATTTAGTGCAATGGCCCTGGGGCTATCGCCCAAGCGGCTAACCCGATTAAGCTGTGACGGAATACTAGTTAATTGTACGGTATTGCATTTAACTCAACGTCGAATCCCTGATTTGACGTTTGGTGGTAGCACGAACTCGCGGCGCCATTAACACAATGATCGTCCCACAGGACCGAAGTGGATTGGCAACAGCCGCAAACACCCATTCGTCCCCCGAAAAGTCGGAAACCTAGCATTGGCTCCATAAACAGACCCGATAGCAGCGCCCCTGGTGTGTTGCAAAGGCCACACCCACCCATCGAGCGGAATTCGCGATTATGTCGCGTATCACGTCGCCATCTCTGGAGCATGCCACACTGCCGACCGCCAGCACATGTCCACATATTGCGACAAAACTCCTCCTCACAAGCTTGACGGCGGTAATCCTCGGGTCGATCGAGCAAACCCGGGATTGTCCATGGCTGACTCTCATAACTTGTTTTTCGCCGCTCCGGTTTGGGTCGAATAGTCGGCCTGACCTTCGCATCCACGGCCCGAAAACCAAAGGCATCTACGGCTTCGTTCGCTGCATCTCCGGCCGCCCTTTCTGCGTTGTTGTTGGCTTCGAGGTCCAGCTCGAGGTTGCCCGTCACATCGCGAAGCTCATCCGGTCCGCCCGAGACTTCTTCTTCGCCGAATTGGACGAGCAAGACGCGACGTTTGGGATTAAGTTCGGCTTCATGGCTCGCACGTTTCACGGGCGTCTGCCCCGCCATCGCTGGATCACGAATTACGAATTTCGGTGTATGGGACTCGGCAACAATTAGGCGCTCGGATTTTGAAACCTGTGGTGGTGCCGAAAATAATCGCTGGGCATCAATAATTTCGTTCGTTGCCGGATCTGCCGACCATCCTGGCAGCGCCAGCAACGACAGCGCCGCAATGAGGGTTGAAGTGCGGAAAATCATCAGACGTATCCTTTCGCTTGCGCTTCGATGAATCCCATTAGGCCAAGTCATATCCTTCCGACTCAAGCGTGATGACTCGGTAATCTCTTCGGATCGTAACAATCCGTAGGTTGAGTCATGGCCACTTAGCCGGAAATGCTTACCAAATCGTTATGCTTCAAACCGGAATGACCGTCATGATCGTCATAACTTACTGTGATTTAGTTGTATCCACCGTACGCATTTTCGTTTTTGACGATTCGCGGTTACCGGGGTAGCTTTGAAATATCAATAGCGTGGCGTGAGCTACGAGGAGCATACGATGATCAGGCGAATACTAGGATTTCTAGTCGACGAGAGCGGGCCTACAGCCGTAGAATACGCTGTTCTGTTAGCATTGATTATAGTCGCCGTTATCGGGGCCGTCGGGTCCGTTGGCGTAGGAACCGGCGGATTGTGGGCCGGAAACGCAAACGCGATCGACTCCGCGATGTAAAACACCAAAATTGGACGCGCTATCTTACGCAGCCCTTGATTGCTCCGATTCTGCCGAGAGCATCGACGAAACGGTCATCGTGCGAACCGTTTGCTTTTTTTCTCCTGAGAATTTGAGTTCATCCTCTTCGATGAACCAGACGGCTTGAAACGGTCCCAGTTGAAATTTGTGGCCACAATAATTGCCGTTACGAATCAACATCGTCTCACGAATTTTTTGGCCCTTCGGCACTCCAAATTCGGTCAAAAAGACGTCGTTTACAAGGTGGCGAACTTGTTCTGTAATGGACGCAGAACCCATGGTATTGATTCTCTCTTGCACACGATGGTAACGCTTGCCGAGATAGCATCGGTTTTCGGGATGTTGATTCTTGCTATCGCTTGACAGCCTCGGCGCGGATCACCTAGATTGCCGGAGTGTCACAAACGGCTTTGCAATTGCTACAAGTGTTTGCACCAATTCAAAGTCACATGCGAGGCGGCGAAGCTTGGACGAAGACCAGAAACAACAAAGCGTGGCCCCGCCCAGTGAGATGCGCCGTGCGGAAATCGCCGTGACGGTTTTCGGGCTGGTGCTGCCGACTCTCGTTACGTTGGTGTACTTCGTTGGACTGGCATCCGCCCCAGAACAAACACAACAGCTTGCCTACGGTTTTTGCAAATCGTTCCAATTTCTTCTGCCATTGATTTGGGTTTTCCTGATCCGGCGTGAACGCATCCGGTTACCCGAAAACCCGCGACGTGGCGTAATGGCGGGCGTCAGCTTCGGGTTGGTGATTTCGCTGGCAATCGTCGCGCTGTATTCTTTCTGGCTGAAACCCAGCGGGCTGATGAATGGAGCAACGGCCGAGGTTCGTGATAAAGTCGTGGGAATTGGCGTCGACGGAGTCGGGAAGTACTTCGTCATGGGTGTGTTTTACTCTGTCGTTCATTCGTTTCTCGAGGAATATTATTGGCGCTGGTTTGTGTTCGGTCGCTTGCAACGATGGACATCGTTGTTCACGGCCGTGGTTGTCTCGAGCCTGGGATTCATGGCACATCATGTGCTCGTGGTCGCTACGTTTTTTGGTTGGAACAATCCACTGACTTATTTCTTGTCGATTAGCGTCGCGGTCGGTGGAGCCGTGTGGGCAATTCTCTACCGGCGCAGCGGGAACCTCGTGGCCCCCTGGTTGAGTCACCTGATCGTCGATGCTGCGATTTTCCTAATCGGCTTCCAAATTGTCCGCAACCAACTGACTTGATCGCCGTTGGCGGTCGGAAAGCTAGTATGAGATTCTTGCACGCCGCCGATTGCCATATTGATAGCCCTCTGCGTGGATTGGAGAAGTACGAGGGAGCTCCGGTCGAGCGTGTGCGCTGTGCGACGCGCGTGGCATTTCAAAACCTCATCAAGTTTGCGCTGGAACTCAAGGTAGACTTTTTGATCTTGGCCGGCGACCTGTTTGACGGACCTTGGCCCGACATGCAGACCGGCATTTGGACAAATCGCCAGTTTCGTCTTTTGCAGGACGCGGACATCGACGTTTTTCTTCTGCGTGGCAATCACGACGCAGCAAGTCTGGTCCAACAACATATTAACTGGTCGCCCAACGTTCAGGTCTTTCCAACGAACGAGGCAAAATCGCTCTATCCACGCGAAGATCTTGGTGTCGTGCTGCACGGACAAGGGTTCGCGGACCGCGAAGTTCGCACGGATTTGGTGACGCAATATCCACAACCGATTGACGGACTGTTTAACATTGGCGTTTTACATACCAGTTTAGCCGGCACGGCAAACCACGACACATACGCGCCGACGCGGCCTGATATCCTCGCGCGGCAAGGATACGACTACTGGGCGCTGGGCCATGTTCACGCCGCGGAAATCGTCTCGCGGGAACCGTACATCGTTTTTCCCGGTAACACGCAGGGACGACACGTGCGCGAAAGTGGTGAAAAGGGTGCCTATTTAATTTGCGTCGACAATGGAAAGATCGAGGAGCCACAGTTTCTCGCGACCGATACGCTTCGATGGTTCGAGCTGGACGTTGAGGCGGAACCCGCGGCGAACACGATGGACCTGCTCAACCAGATCTCGCGTGAACTCTCCGAATGTGTCGAACATTCCGATGGCCGATTCTGCGCGATTCGACTGATTGTGCGCGGCTCGACCGACGCACACCAAGACTTGATATCGCCGGACCATCGCGAGCGGTTTATTGCCCAAATTCGTGACACGGCGAACGCACTCGGCAATGAAGTGTGGATTGAGAAGATTCGACTACAGACAAGTCCTCCGGTCGATCTCGAACAGCTAGAAAAAGAGCCGGGGCTAGTTGGAGAACTGTTACGGATCGTATCCGAAGCGGAGCACGACGAGGATCTGCTCAGGACGCTAGGCGAAGGCTTGCGCTCGCTGACCAATCAGGCGGATCGCGAACTGGCGGAAATCAACGTCAATGTCGAAAACCCGCAGCAGCTACGCATGTGGTTGGTGGAAGCGCGGCGGCTATTAGTTAGTCGACTACTGGAGGCTTGACGATGAAGCTACGGACACTGGAGGTCGAAAATTTTGGCATCTTTGCTCATCAGCACGTCGAGTTATCGTCGCAGTTCCAATTGATACATGGGCCGAACGAAGCCGGTAAGAGCACGTTACTGGAACTCGTGCGGCAGGTCCTATTTGGTTTTGCCCATCAAAACCGCTATGCGTTCGCTGCGCACTCGGGCGAGATAGCGGCCACGGCAACAGTGGAATTGGACGACGGCCGTCGGGCCCAAATTCGGCGGCGCAAGGGTCGCAAGAACACGGTCGTCGGCCAGTTCGAGCCCACTGGCGATCCGATCGATGATGCCGAATGGGCGCGTTTGTTGGGAGACGCCAGTCTCGACGTTTATCGAAACGTGTTTGGCTTTTCACTGGAAGAACTTCAAGCCGGCGAAAAGAGCCTGAAAAGCGCCAAGCTGAACGAAGCTCTCTTCGGCGGCGCGCTGGGCGGGTTGATGAACCTGCAAACCATGCAAACTAAACTGCGGGCCGAGCGTGACGAATTATACAGGCCGAAATCGCGAACGCTAAGAATCGACACGCTGCTCCGCGAAGTACGCCAACAGCGTGGCGAGCTGTCCGCGGCAGCGCTCAAACCGCGTGACTACGAGCAACTGCAGAACCATTTCGCCGAACAAACGTCTCGAGTAAACCAGCTACGCATCCAGCTCACCCAGCTTCGTCAAAAGCAAATCGACCTGCAGCGGCAGGCAGAGGCTCTACCGCTATGGCAGCAGCGTGAACAACATCGCCAACGCAAGCTACAATTCCAACTTCCTGAAAAATTTCCCGACAACTTGGCCGAGGATTACGAGCAACTAAGTCAAAGTGCCGGCGACGTCATTCACGAGCTCGAAAAGACGTGCGACCACGTTCGTGAAACCGAGCAGGAAATAGCACACCTGCATTGCCATCCCGAACTACTCGGTGCCGAAGCGGAGGTGCGACGTTTGCATCATTGTCTTGGTCGTGCGCAGAAATGTAGCGGTGATCTGCCGCAACTCAATGAACAAGCTGCCGGAAACCGCTATGCACTGGAAGGCCAACTGCGGCAACTCGACTGTAAGTGGACGCCGGCGCAACTCGATGAATTTGGCCCGAGCTTGGCCCATCGGGCGGTGCTCGAGGAGCTGTGCGGCGAAGGCGACGAACACGATCGTGCGCAATTGGCTTTGGAAGACGAACGATCCAAACTGCAGCGAGACCTTACGGATTGCCAACGGCGACTGAATGATCTGCCGACGACCGACGAAAGCGCTATCTTGGAAACGTTGCTCGGTCACGAAGCGGTTTACCAAGCAGATTGTCGTAGCCAACAGGAGCTGACGGCCACAAGTGAACGCTTGGGATGTGAGTTGGAATTGTTGCGAAAGAAGCTCCGCGACCCCTTGGAGCAGTCAATCGCGGCGCCGGAACGACTATCGCCACCGCTCGACACCACCGTCAACGAGTTCCGCGAACGTTTCGCCAAAGCAAATCAGCAGCTGGAACGCAACGAAGAAAAGTTCCAACGCGTAACGCAAGAATTAGATGATAAGCGCCACGAACTTGAGCAGCTCGATGCTGAGCTCAACGTGTCCGACCGCGATGAGCTCAATGCGCAGCGTGCCCGACGCGACGCCGGTTGGCAGCTTGTACGCCGCAAATACATTCGCGGCAAATCGGTGGACGCAGAAATCGATGCATGGCTAGTGGATCGAAACGAAGCCTTGCCGGACGTCTTTGAACGTGAAGTGCGACATGCCGACGACATGGCGGATCAACGTCAGGCAAAGGCGGAGTTGGTTGCGAGGCAAGAACAACTTGAACGTGAGATTGACCAGAGTGAACGGCGCGTCAGTCGAGTCCGTGATGAAGTTATCCAGGCGAACACACGGCGCGACGAACTCCAAGACGAATGGAAGCGGCTTTGGGCTGTTTGCCAATTCGTTCCGCTGTCTCCGGAGACGATGTTGGATTGGTTGCGTTTCCACGGCCAGCTTCTTGAAAAACATGCCGAACAAGAAATCACACAGCGACAACGGCGTGACATCCGCGACCGACTTGGCGATCTTGAGGACGAGCTGGCCGCGGTGATCAAGGATGTCGGCGGGATTGACAGACAACTAGCGACCGCAAAAGAACGTTTGGCGAAATCACGCGCCCTGGCCGCGGAACGAAAATCGCTTCTGGACCACCAGCAGAAATGGCAAAACGATCTAACACATGTTGAATCCCGGTTATCCGTGTTGGCAGCTAAACGCGATGCCTGGTTGACTCACTACAAATCTGTCGCGGAAACTTGTGGCTTTCCAGGGCAGTGGACCGCCAAAGTGGCGCTGCGAATCGTAATGGGACTAGGCGAAGCTCGTGCTGTGCAAAAGCAATTGCAATCCCTCGACGAACGCATCGCCGACGCCAAACAGGAAATCAGCGGATTTGAAAACGGTGTCACGGAACTTTGCCAAAGCATTGCCGTGGATCTGCTCGAGCTGCCGGCGACAGACGCGATGGAGCAGTTGGCGGAACGGCTCAATCAAGCGAGTGAAGCCGAGCAGCTTCGCCAGCGGCTCAACGATCAGCTAGAGAAACACCAAGATCTCTTAAAAGCGAAGCTCGAACGTCAAGTGTCAATCGACGAGCAGCGACAACATCTCATGCAATTGGCAGGTGCTAATGATGAGAATGAATTACGAGCGGTTGCTGAAATTGCCAAACAGCAACGGCAATGCGGCGCTGAAATCGAGCGACTTACGGGACATCTAGAAACTCTTGCTCCATTGAACGACCTCGACGAATTTGAGCAGTCGCTTCAAGAAACAAGTGCGGCGGAACTCGAAATTGCCCAATCCGACGTAGCCGCCGAATTACCAGAACTCGCCACGGATTATGACGACGCTCAACAGCAAGCGGGAGTTGCCCGCGACAAACTGGAGCAAGTCGACGGCGTAAGCGAGGCCGCGGAAATCCAAATCGATCTCGAAAGCACGCGCAGCAAGTTGGCTGCCGCCGTCGATCAATGGGCGCCACTCGTTCTGGCCGACGCCGTGCTCAAAAAGACGCTCGAACGTTTTGAATTGCGTAACCAACCAGAAATGTTGCGTCACGTTGAGTCTCTGCTGAAGCAAATAACCGGCGGCCGGTACGTCGCGATCCGCCGCCGCCTCGACGATCAGCAGACGCCACAAATCCGCGCCGCAGATGGACAGTGGAAGGAGCCGGCCGAATTAAGTACTGGCACGCGCGAACAGCTCTATTTGGCCATCCGCTTGGCCTATGTGCGACACTACTGCGGCACGTCGGAATCGTTGCCAATGGTCATGGATGATATCCTCGTAAACTTTGACGATCAACGTGCGCGAAACACATTGACTTGCTTGGCCGAAATCAGCAAAGACGTGCAAATCATCTTCCTGACATGCCATGAGGCTACGGTTCAACTGGCCGGTTCAGTTATTCCTGATGTGCAGCCATTGTATTTGGGGGTGGAAGCGGCGATTAAATGATGTGTCCGATAAGGACCGTGCGGAGCCTCGGACGCTGCACAGCGAATCACCCATGCGTATTGGCGTCACTCAAAGAACGGCGGTACCTCGGCGATACGTTTACCATCAATCATCGCCTGCAGGTAATCCGCCACGCGGTCCACCACGCGATCGATCAATTGCTGGCCCACAATTGCCGTCGCATATGTGGGGCTTTGATCGGCCTGTTCTTGCATTGGAGCGATTCGTACGTTCTCCGCGAAAGCTGCCAGTGCAAACGCCGTTTCAAATTCTTGGGCGTGGCCGGGCAAATCGCCCG
>CBDUAB010000101.1:0-7988 GCA_965365045.1 uncultured Planctomycetales bacterium | reverse complement strand
TCAGGTCGTAGACCGAATCGCTTCGTGCCGACTCGGGGACCGCCCGCCATACTGCTGCCTGGTCCGTTCAAGGTTTTGGACGCCGCCATCGCGGAGGCGCCCAAGCTCGCTATGGCCACCTTCGTGACTTTAATCGCCGCGCTGGGAGGCTTCACTTCGAGTTTGATCATTGGCAGTTGTGTTGCCATGTTGTTTTCCCAATCCGCGATTTTTCGAGTCAGTTTTTATCCGTATGCGATTTTTCTACAAACAGTCCCTATCGTGGCGGTCGCGCCGATCATTGTCATTTGGTTTGGCGAGGGCACCGCTGCCGTCATCGTGATTGCCTTTATGGTCAGTTTGTTTCCCATTATCACGAACGGCACTACGGGAATGATCGCCATTCCGAGTGAACTGCAAGACCTATTCGCATTGAATGGCGCCACACGTTGGCAAACTTTAAGCAAGTTACAGTTTCCGCATGCCTTGCCGCATTTGGTCACCGGTGCCAAAATCTCATCTGGCCTGTCGGTCCTAGGTGCGATCGTCGGCGAGTATTTTGCCGGTGCGGGAGCAACCCGGCCTGGACTGGGTTATTTGGTGTTTGCCGCGAACCGCCAGTTCCAGATGGATTTCCTCCTCGCCTCCGTGATCACGTGCACTCTGTTGGGCGTTTTGATGTTCTGTTTGGTCAGTTGGGTTGGTGAGCGACGATTGCTGTATTGGCTTGACGAGAGACTCAACAATTAGGTAACCGCAGGTTGGGAAAGATGAAGGGCATTCTGCGCACGGTAGGACATAGTTACGACGCCGGTTTGCTCATCGTGGGTTTGCTTGTAACAACGCTACTGGTTGGTTGTCGACCGGCCAGCGACTCGACCGTGCGTTTACAACTTAATTGGTTTCCTGATGCGCAGCACGGCGGGTATTATGCGGCTGACGTGCACAATTGTTTTGACGAAGAAGGACTGTCGAATGTTCAAATCCTCAAAGGTGGCCCCGGGACGCCCGTGATTCCGAAGCTACTCATGGGGCAAGTTGATTTTGCCATCGCCAATGCGGATCAAGTGCTGATGGCACGCGCCCAAGAGCGGACGGATGTCGTGGCGTTGTTCGCGCCTTTACAAAACAGTCCACGTTGTATCATGGTGCACGAAAGTTCGGGCGTTACGTCGTTGGCCGAATTGAAAGATGTCACGTTGGCGATGGGGGAAGGAAAAGGATTTGCCGAGTTCCTCAAATCGCAGGTGCCGCTAGAAAATGTCCGCGTCGTTCCCTATTCAGGAACCGTGGCAAAATTCCTGGTCGACGAAAACTATGCGCAACAAGCGTATGTCTTCACCGAGCCTTTGATCGCTCGACATCGGGGAGGTGATCCGCGCGCCTTGATGGTCTCTGAGTTGGGCTTCAATCCGTACACGAGTGTATTGCTCACGCGGAAAGATTTGCTCGATAGCGATCCGGAAATGGTGGGCAAAGTTGTGCGCGCGGTACGGCGTGGGTGGCAGCGGTATCTCGCCGATGCGGCGCCGACAAATAAACGAATTCGTGTGGAGAATCCGGAATTGGACGCCGAGCTATTAGACCAAGCTGCCAATCTGGTACGCGAACTCTGTTTGCCAGATGGCATGAGCAGCGAGTCCGTGGGCATGATGACCGCAGTTCGCTGGCAGACACTTGCCAGCCAATTACAGGCATTGGGCCTTGCGACCCCGGAGACGGTTGAGGGCGCATTCAGCTTGGATTTCTTGGGTTCGCCAGTCCGTCGGTCACGCGAGCAGAGTGGGACTTGAAAGCGGCAAAACGCCGCAAACTCCCTTCAGGCCACGCTCGCGCGCGGAACCCACCAAAAAAATCCGCCGAGCGTCAAAAAGCGATCGGCAGACAATACGTGCATTTCAATAGGCAGGTTTTGCGTACCCTCAGTCGCGGCGTCGGCGCCAAAGGGCAACGATCCCGGTCGCCAAAAACATCGCCAAAAACGACGATGGCTCAGGCACGAAGGAAACAAAGAGATTGTCAATTCCGGCCAGCTCATTTTCGCCACCGGTCCGTGCGGCAAGCATGATTCGACTTTCGTAAGGCGCTAAGCCCGGAACCTCAAGGCCGGCGAAGACCGAAGTGCTATCCACCACCAGGTCTACCCAGTGAGCAGCAAAATCCACTGTACCGACTACTTTGTGCCACTCACCGTCGTCAAGTGTCAGCGGTGGATCCAAAAGGCGCGTATCGTCGATTCGGGTGATCAGATTCCCATCCCAAAACGCACTGATTTCTTGATAGTCGCTGCCTGTCGGTACGTTGGGATCGTCAAAAGCTCCCTGGTTGCTCCACGTATCGAACCCGAAACCAAGTACGCCAGCTGCTGCACGATCCTCAGGTGTAAAAGGCGGGGCACCGACGCCACCAGAGGTTCCGTAGATTCCGGTATCGGCATAAGAAAACGAGATTCCGTTTGCGCTTGGAGTTGCATCTGGTGCGATTTTGAAATCAAACGTGAACACCGAATTTGGAAAAGGCCCTTCATCGGTGCGGTCAAAAGTGGCGAAATTATTTTGTCCGTTGACAGCTTCTGTCAATAGAAGATAGCCGTCGGGGTTGCCGCCCGTAGCTGGAATTGAAGACCCCGGTAAGTCGCCAAATTGTTCGAGTGTGACGGGTGTATCACTAGGATCACCGCTAAACTTCGTTTCTGCCTGGATCGCGCTAATCGATGCCAGCATCAGCGAACAAAGCGATTTCTTACGACGTCAGCCATCCCTCTTGACAAAAAAAGGCAACGCGAGCCAACCGGAAAGGGCATATGCACCCTTGCCGCAGTTTGGATGCGGCAAGGAGTTTTTCACAGAAGGCAACAGAGAGAACAGAGCTCTGTTATCTCCGTTACCTCCTGTGATCACATTCCGCGTGACACCCGTCGTCGTCTCTGTAGAATGCATGAGCTATCGGGATCCATGGAGTCAGAACGATGTTGACTCCGTAAGGATCTTAGGGATCAAGTCGACGGACCGTCAGGAATAGACACTTGAATCACCGACTGCCCTGACGCAATGGAGACCGCGCTTTCTGCTCCATTGGGCCATTGAACACGTACTTGTCGTGGTTTCTTTCCTCCAGGCGGGGCAAAAAATGCTGCGGCAACGGATTGCGAAAGATATCCCGAGCCGCCATGGATCTCGGTGGTAGCGACCGTTTTTCCGTCTTCTACAAGCATGACTCGAGCCCCAATACCTTGCGGATTACCCGGAGGCCCTGCCAGTCGGACGCAGATCGGTGCAGACGCCATGTCTGGACGGCACAAGAAGGCGGATATCACGTCATCGTTTTGAGTTGCGACAAGATCGGGACGACCATCGTTGTTAAGGTCAGCTATGGCAAGAGCTTTTCCGTCGCCAGCGACGACAAACCCGGTCTTGTCGTTGCCCATCATGTGCAAAGACGCGTCCTCTGTCGAGGTTCGCAGAATGCAACCAAGCCCGCCTCTCCACAGGCCCGTCTCGGGTTCGCGGCTGTAAAAGTTTTGCACGCACGCAAACGACGGCGAACCATCGCCAAAAAAGTCCGCCGCTACACTGCCGAAGCCAGGCGACATTTGTAATTCCACCGGCAACGCACACCATGAAAAACTGGGGTTTCCTGGTGTGGATTCGTTCATCCACATCCCACTTTCAAATTCCGTGGCCGTCATCTTCTTGGCCAACTCGAGACGTTCGTTACTGTAGATGGATTGAAGGCTTGCGGACGCGAATCCCTTGTAAGTCGGAAACTTCTGACGTAGTCCCGGCATGGCATTGCAGCTGCAGGAGCGTCCGCGCACTGGCAACTCGCCGTCAGTCGCCAACTTGGCCTCGACGAGATCGAATACACCATTGTCATCCATGTCACCGCGATACAGGATGGACGGCTTTTTCACGCTGGCGCGACCGTACTTCGTGTTGAGTCCTACGTTCAGAGTAACGTAATCAGTGTCTCCATCGCCATCGAAGTCCGCTCCGGTAATCGAGTTCCACCATCCCGAGCGATCACCGAGCCCGGCTACTTCCGTGGATTCTATTAGCTGGCCCTCGTGGTTGAGGCAAAGTTTCACCGGCCCCCACTCACAGGTCACCAGCAAGTCCATCCATCCATCACCATCGACGTCCGACCACAACGCACCGGTGACTAATCCTGCCTCACGCAAGAATGGTGCGACGGCGTCGGTCACGTCAGTGAACTTCACTTCGCCAGGATGCCGCCCATCGTTGCGCAGCAGAGTTGATTTGGGAACTAACGGGTATTGCCCTGGAACGGAACGTGCGCCGACGAATAGATCAACATCGCCGTCTCGGTCAAAGTCGGCACCCACGACGCAGGAACCCGATTCGCGCATATCAGGTATGGCGCCGGCATCGCTCTCGACAAAGACAACTGGTCCGCCCGGTGTCGATTCGTTCAGGTACAAGCGGTCGGCATATCGCTCGTCGCCCATGGCCCATTCAGTACTCCCATGAACGACATAGAGATCGAGGTCGCTGTCGCGGTCGGCGTCGAAAAACATGGCTCCCAAGTCCTCGCTGTCAGCATGGGCCGCCCACGGCGTCTCGCTCAATTGCTTAAACGCGTGATCCGCTTCGTGCAGGAATAGCACACCCGCTTGTCCAGCAGCGCCGCCAACAAACACATCATCTAGCCCGTCGCCGTTCACGTCAGCCACGGCCAAGCCCGGCCCGAACTGAGAAAGCTTACTGGGTAGCAGAAACTCACGCCGGTAATCGTCGAACGGTTTTTCTTCGTGTCGGAATTGCAACCCGATCCTTTTTGCCACTTCCTCAAATCGCGGCGTCGGCCGATCCTCTGCGATCGTCTTCCCGCCACTTTCGGATTTGTGCACCAAGATCAATTGATCCGCGCGTTGCGGGCCAAGTCGTTGAACGTTTCCTCCCGGCCAAAGGACATCGAGGCTCTTGATTTCCTCAGCGGCTCCGAGGCCGAAATGCAGCACTGGCTCATTCATCGAAAGAAAACCGGTCTGTGGATTCATCAGTCTCACCAGTGACCTACCGTCCTCGAGCTTCACGGTAACAACAGCACCTAAGCCAAAACGGTTCGCGTCGGCTCCATCGAGCCGTACTTTCAGCCAGTGCGCTCCGCTTTCCGTGGCTCGATTGCGATAGATCGAGACGTTGTCATTCAAGTTGCAAACGACCAGATCGAGGTCGCCATCTCCGTCCAAATCTCCGGTCGCCGCTCCGTAACTCATGCCTTCCTTGTCCAGATTCCACGTATTGCTGACGTCCTCGAACTCCAGTCCACCGGCGTTATGAAAGGCCAGGTTTCTTTCATGCATTTCCGGTTTGTCGCGAAAGATCTCCCATTCGGTACGGCCCACCAATTTTGCAGGATTCACGATGATGTCCGAGTCCGTGAAAACACGCGCGCTGCCGTTCGTCAGGAAAAGATCGTTCCGTCCGTCGAGGTCGAAGTCCGCGAATTTCACTGCCCAGGTCCAATCCGAACGTGCGACTCCTGCCAGGAAACCTGCTTCTTGAAAACGGCCAGCCCCCGAGTCGAGAAACAACATGTTGCGCATAGTCTGACGAGGCCAGCCATTTTCAAGGACCCAACGGCGCCAGCCACTCATCTCGCCCATGGTGGACTTTGCCTTGAAGTGCGTAGTTGCCGCCATGTCGGCCACCATGAAATCGAGCCGCCCATCACCGTCCACATCCGCCACGTCGCTTCCCATTGACGACCACGTTGTATACGGCAGGAACTCATCGGTGGCGTCGTGGAAATGCAATGCGTTGTTCGCACCGGGACCTTGATTGAGCCACAATCGGTCCGGGTCGGTGTAGTCATTGGCTACGTAAATATCCGGATGCCCATCTTGGTTGACGTCCCAGATCAACGCGGAAAGACCGTGCCCCATGACCTGATCAAAGCCGGAATCACGGGTAACGTCCTGGAATTGCGGCACACCGTCCTTATCTACGCCGTCGTTGCGGTAAAGGCGGTCCGCGTGTCCGTATTCGAGCATGAACGGCGGAGGCGCGGCTTTGTCTTGCCCAGGCGTTTCGACGGACGGACGGACGACTCGGAAATACCGAGCGTATTTCTCCTTCACGCGCGGCTGCCCGTCCGGGCCCAGCTCCGACGCTACCTGATGCGGGCGGCCGAAAGGCGCATATATCCGGTTGGTCAGAAGGAATAGGTCAAGGTCCCCGTCACTGTCGAAATCCGCGAAGTAAGGAAACTGGCTTGGCCCAGCATATTGCAGGCCCGCGATCAAGGCGCACTCGGTAAACTGCAACTGGCCGTAATTGTCGACCCCGTCGTTACGGTAGAGGCAGTTCGTTGATTCATAGTTACAAACGAAGATATCCAGATCGCCGTCGCCATCAACATCCGACATGCTTGCGCCGACTCCCCACGAGTCACGGCCGGACAGAGTTTCGGAATCGAGCATTTCCTCGAAAACAAATCCGCCTTTATTCAAGAAGAGTCGATTCTCGTCCGGGCCACTGACCAGATAAATATCGCACAGAGCGTCGCCATCTACATCTCCCAAGCAAACGCCACCACACGTGTAACCTGAATGGTAAAGGTAGGCCAGCGAATGATTCGGTACGAGTCGATGAACAAATTTCACACCCGATTCCTCTGCCGAGACTTCATCGAATAACGGCGTCCCCGGTTGTCCTACGGATGCCGGCGAGACATCGGCCGCCGTAGCCTCCATCGGTTGATCACGTTTTGTGAGTTTGACAGTGCCAACGGCGCCAGCAGCCACAACGCCAAGGACAGCGCAGATGGCAACCCACATCCCCAGTCTTGTGCCCGACGGTTCCAATGTTGAGTTGCGGTTGGATTTCGTGCTTGATTTAGAAAACATGACTTCGATGAGGAATAAGCTTCAGAAATGGAATAATGGCGGAGTTTCGGCAAGACTCAATAGGGGCACTGCCCCATCAGGTGGCGAAATTACGTTGATCGTTCACCGTAAGATACGACAAGTATACCCGATCCGCCGATTAGGCCATGCGAAGATTCAACAAGTCCACGAAACAATACCCAGACTCACCGTAATCTTGTGAGTTCTGACACTCGCTCCTCGCTCAATTACGACCGTATTTCATGCGACATCACCGCGTCAAAGCTGTGCCAGCCTGGACATCGGAAGTACCAGCGCCTATCGCCTCAGGCCAGCCCGCCATGCATCATCAAGCGATGCAAAAACGTCATCGACCGTCCGGTTGACATCCGCAGATGCGGAATCGGTGTTCGGTACATCGTTGTGGCGACTCCTCTTGAAGGAGTACGGTCGTGACAATCTCACGATCGATTGACGCGTTGCTAGCCTTCTATGCTGCCTGGGGATCGCACGGACGCTGTTGTCTCTTGACTGAATTGTCACTATTTCGAACGCGTCCGTTGGCAACCCATCAACAACTGGCGGTGAGATACGTTGCTGGGCGCTATTGCCCGCCGCGGCCGCGGCAACAGCTTCTCCGTTGCGCCAATTGAGACCCAAAATGTTCAGGTCCATCGCATTCACGAGGCTGTCACCGTTGAAATCACCTAGTTCCCAGCCTGTGACATTCGGCTTCCGCCAATTCAGGCCGACTTGGTTTAAATCCATAGCATTGACCCGGCCATCCAAGTTAGCATCGCCGAGGAATGTGCCCAGGATATCTTGCACGAGGAAGCGGACATCGAGCTGATCCACGACGGAGTTACCGTCCAAATCAAATTCGGCGGGAGGATCTCCGGCATTGATCGCGGCGAACAGCGTGTTGATGTCGGCCGCATCGACGACACCGTCGCCCGTCAGATCGCCGGGTATCCCGGTGTCAAAGTCAACCATCCCCGGAGATGGTG
Source organism: uncultured Planctomycetales bacterium (assembly GCA_965365045.1). Classification (GTDB taxonomy): domain Bacteria; phylum Planctomycetota; class Planctomycetia; order Pirellulales; family Pirellulaceae; genus CBDUAB01. Next base: position 152 of record CBDUAB010000101.1, on the reverse strand, counting down.
CGACTGCCAGCCAGCTACTGGCAAAGTTGCCAAATAAGTCCTGCCCACGGCGCTGAAGTGAATCTCCCTCGCCACCCGCTGAACTTCCCCAGGGAGTCAAATCGTCGTACAGCACTTCGTCCTCGGACAAACGAGGAATGAGCGTCGGCTCC